>CAYZKE010000316.1:0-4515 GCA_964478505.1 uncultured Loktanella sp. | reverse complement strand
TGGTAGGCCCGGCAGGACTTGAACCCGCAACCAAAGCGTTATGAGCGCTCTGCTCTAACCAATTGAGCTACAGGCCCCCTTGTGAAGATTGGAGTAGCAGACTGGACGGGTGGGTCAAGCGGCAGGAATTGAAAATTCGGTGCCACAGGGTCACCGCCGGTCCGCGCGCCAATTGTTGTTCCATTTGCCGAAATGATGCGGTAACGAACGCCAAACACGACAGGAGCCCTGCTATGACCAAGAAGAATGGCCTGACCTATGCTGATGCAGGGGTCGATATTGACGCCGGAAACACGTTGGTCGAGCGGATCAAACCCGCCGCCAAACGGACCGCACGGTCCGGTGTGATGGCGGGGCTGGGCGGCTTTGGCGCGCTCTTTGATCTCAAGGCTGCGGGCTACACCGATCCGGTTCTGGTGGCCGCGACCGACGGGGTTGGGACCAAGCTGCGGATCGCGATTGATACCGGCAATGTGGACACGATCGGCATTGATCTGGTAGCGATGTGCGTCAACGATCTGGTCTGCCAAGGGGCAGAGCCCCTGTTTTTCCTTGACTATTTTGCCACCGGCAAGCTTGAACTGGATCAGGCGACACGGATTATCGAAGGCATTGCCGCAGGCTGTGAAGCCTCCGGTTGCGCGCTGATTGGTGGCGAAACCGCAGAAATGCCGGGCATGTATCATGCGGGCGATTTCGATCTGGCAGGCTTTGCCGTGGGTGCGATGGAACGGGGCGCGGAACTGCCTGCCGGTGTGCAAGAGGGCGATGTTCTGTTGGGGCTTGCATCAAACGGTGTGCACTCCAACGGCTATTCGCTGGTGCGCCGCATCGTCGAGGTGTCCGGTCTGGGATGGGATGATCCCGCGCCATTTGCGGATGACACATTGGGTGCAGCCCTGCTGGCACCCACGCGGCTTTACGTCAAACAGGCGCTGGCGGCTGTGCGGGCAGGGGGCGTGCATGCGCTGGCCCATATCACCGGCGGTGGCCTGACCGAGAACCTGCCACGCGTGCTACCCGAGGGCACGGGCGCCGACATTGATCTGAACGCATGGGAATTGCCACCGGTGTTTCAGTGGCTGGCGCAAAAGGGCGGCATGGCCGAGCCCGAAATTCTCAAGACATTCAACGCAGGCATCGGCATGGTGCTGGCGGTTGATGCACATGAGGTTTCAAAAATTACCACAGTTCTGACCGACGCGGGCGAGACCGTCCATCAATTGGGCACAGTCACGGCAGGTGAGGGCGTGCGCTATACGGGCGCGCTTTTGTGACCAAAAGAGTTGCGCTACTGATTTCGGGGGGCGGGTCGAATATGGTCGCTCTCGCGCAATCCATGTGCGGCGATCACCCTGCGCGGCCTGTCTTGGTGATGTCCAATGATCCACAGGCCGGTGGTCTTGCCAAAGCGCGCGCAATGAACATCCCCACGTTGGCCATTGATCACAAACCCTATGGCAAGGACCGTGCCGCGTTTGAAGCGGCCTTGCAGAGGGCACTTGAGACGGCAAAGCCTGACATCATCTGCCTTGCCGGATTCATGCGCATCCTGACGCCAGAATTTGCGGCGAAATGGGAAGGGCGGATGCTGAATATCCACCCGTCACTCTTGCCCAAATACAAAGGGCTGCACACCCACGCGCGCGCGCTCGAGGCTGGCGATAGCGAACATGGATGTTCGGTGCATGAAGTGACTGCCGCACTGGATGATGGCCCGATCCTGGGGCAGGCGCGGATTGCTGTCCATGCGGGCGACACGCCTGAGACATTGGCGACCCGTCTGCTCCCGCTGGAACACGCGCTTTACGTTGCTGTCCTGCGGCGCTTCGCGGCAGGTGATAGGACCCCTATCAATCTGGACGGGTGAAGCTGCACTTTTCATCGCGCAGGCTTTCGCTTATCAGTGAACGAACGATAATTGAAAGTGCGGTTTGCGGGCAGAGATGAAGACAATCACAACGACCGAGGACTTGGCAGCGTTCTGCCAAGAGGCCGCAAAACGCGCTTATGTCACCGTCGACACTGAGTTTCTGCGCGAGCGCACGTACTATTCCAAGCTCTGCCTCGTCCAGCTGGCTTATCAGGATGACAAAGGCGCGGATGCCGCACTTGTCGATCCGCTTGTCGAGGGGCTGTCGCTAGAGCCGCTCTATGCGCTTTTTCGCGACCAGGGCTGTGTGAAAGTGTTTCACGCGGCGCGACAGGACCTTGAAATTTTCTACGTTGATGTGGGCGTGATCCCAGAGCCACTGTTCGACACGCAGGTTGCGGCCATGGTCTGCGGTTTCGGTGAACAGGTCGGCTATGAAACGCTGGTGCGCAAAATTGCGAAATCTGATCTGGATAAATCCTCGCGCTTTACGGATTGGTCGCGCCGTCCGCTGACGGATGCGCAGGCGACATATGCGCTGGCTGATGTGACGCATCTGCGTGATATCTATGAATATCTGTCGGCGCGTCTGGCCAAATCAGGCCGCAGCAAATGGGTTGCCGAGGAAATGGCGGTCCTGAAAGACCCCGAGACCTATCAATCAGACCCTGAAAATGCGTGGAAGCGCGTCAAGACGCGCACACAATCGGGTAAGTTTCTGGCGATCGTGCGGGAGCTGGCACGCTTTCGTGAGGACTATGCGCAAAGCCGGAACATCCCGCGCAACCGTGTCTTCAAGGATGACGCGCTGGTTGAACTCGCGTCAACAAAACCACTGTCCGAGAATGATCTGGGCCGGTCCCGTTTGTTGCTGCGTGAGGCGCGCAAGGGCGATATCGCCAATGGTATACTGGCTGCAATCAAAGCAGGCATGGCCGTTGCGCCCAAGGACATGCCCAAGGTTGATGGGTCTCGCGCAAAACTGCAGGTGAACCCCGCTTTGGCGGATATGCTGCGCGTGCTGTTGAAGGCCAAAACCGACGATGCCGAAGTCGCCACAAAGCTGATTGCAACCTCTGCCGATCTTGATGCGCTGGCTGCAGGCGAGCGTGATGTTGCAGCACTGCGCGGCTGGCGGCGCGAGGTGTTTGGCAATGACGCGCTGGAGCTATGCGAAGGCCGCGTTGGTTTGGCGGTGAAAGGTCAGAAGGTCATCACGGTCGCACTTTGATCTGGACGACACAGGGGCGCGGACCTACATGTGCCCCAACACCGAACCAAAGGGAAAACTATGGCGAACCCTGATTTTGAAGACCTTGTTGAGACCTTTGAATTCCTCGACGATTGGGAAGACCGCTATCGCCACGTGATCGACATGGGCAAGGCGATGCCGCCGTTGGAAGACGCGCTGAAAGTGCCTGCCACCAAAGTGGACGGTTGCGCCAGTCAGGTCTGGCTGGTCCCCAAGATCGAGGATAACGTCTTTACCTTCCGTGGTGAAAGCGACGCGATGATCGTGCGCGGCCTGATTGCGGTGCTTTCAGCGCTATACAACGAACAACCGGTCGGTGACGTGATGAAGATTGATGCAGCGGCCGAGTTGGGCCGTCTGGGCCTGAACGATCATTTGTCCGCGCAACGCTCAAACGGGCTGCGTGCCATGGTCGAGCGGATCCGTGAAACCGCAGCGGCCGCGGCCTAGGCGATTGCCGTCAGTGCAGGTGTCAGATCGCCATAGCCGGTAAAGCGCCGCTCGAACTGCAGCCCGAGCTTTGCCGCGCAAGCCTCTGCTTTTGTGGTTAATTCCGAATCATCCGTCTGCGCCTGATAGACCAGTTTTTCGTAATTCCCGAAATACATGTCGCGCAGTTCGGGATGGCGGCCAAGCCCAAGGGGCTCCCATACAAAAGCATCAAACTGGCGCACCAGGAAATCGGTCAGATAAAACGCAGTGACCTCGTCCTTTGCGGCAAAAGCCTCATTGCCTTCAAAGAATGAATAGCAATGCGGGCCCGCGACCATGCCGATCCCCATGTCGTCACAGGCCGCTTGCAACTGCCCGCCGGTGCCGCAATCAGCGTAGACCACAAAAAGCTGGTCATAGGCATCGCGGTATTTGGCCACGGTTTTGCGAACCGCAGGGACGATTTTTTCAGGGTGGTTGTGCAGGATGGCCGGCAGGCACTGCAGATCAAGGTGATCAAGGCCGTTTGCCGCTTTGATCGCCAGAATTTCGCGTGCGAGCGCGCCGCAGGCGATCAAAAGAACGCGCCCCTGTCCCTCAGGCGCGATCCCTTGGGTGGTCAGGATCGCGTCAGGTGTCATCGCGGTCGCTGTACCTGCGCCACAGATACGCCGCACACAGCGCACTCAGGCTCAGGATGGCAAAACCTGTCATGGGGGCAGCCTGCAATCCGTCCAAGGCGGCTAACGCCACTGCGATTGTGGCCGCCGCAGCCGCCATCACAAGAACAAGGATAAAGATCAGTCGTTCAATGGGCATGTCGTTCTCCTACACTTCGCAGATAAGAACGACATACCCGCTTTGAAAGGTCAGACTGCCGCAGCAGCCTGATTATGCTTGCGAGCCATAAAGCTCTTGGCCGTTTCCACCGCAACCGCCGCATCACGGCAATAGGCAT
>CAYZKE010000315.1:0-4520 GCA_964478505.1 uncultured Loktanella sp. | reverse complement strand
GTGCCGACGATGTCGATGGTGAAGAAAACCGTGATTGCGCGCCGTGTCCCGTCAGCCCATTCAAAAGCACCGATAACGAGTGCGGCAAAATAGAATTGCCGCAGGAACATTGCAAAGTCATGCGACAGGAATGTGCCCGTGACCAATCGAAAGATTTCACCGTTCAGAATGCTTTGGTGACTGATCCCCCATTGCGTCAGCGCCTGTGGTGGCAGCAACCCCGTAAAGGTGCCTGCCAGCCAGTTTGCCGTGACCATGATCGCCAGAAAGGCGAGCGTGAAGGGGAAACGGAACACCGCTTAGCCGACATGCAAAGCGAAGGTTGCCAGTAGGGCAAAGAGTGCTGCCACAAGGAGCAAGAGAAATGTATCGGTCGGCAGGGCGTCGTCGTCGATCAGTTCATCCGCAGAAATGCGGGCTTTGACGTGGCGCATGCGCAGAAAGGCCAGCAAAACGACCAACGCACCCATGCCTAGCATAAGCACTTCTGTCCAGATCTGCGGCGGCCCATTGTTCAGGCGGGCGGCGGCCATGCCGAACCCGACAATGGCCACGGCTGTGCGCACCCATGCAAGAAATGTCCGTTCGTTGGCTGAATGGTCCCGGTAATTGACGATCATCTGTTCTTCCTTATTTCAGCAACCCGACAATGCCGCCGGACACCAAGACGTTGACCTCATAAAGAATGCGCGGGGCGGCCAGGCCGCCGGGGCTTGCGAGATAGTTCGGGGTCCAGACGGGGTTGAATTTCTGCTTGAAGCTGCGCAGCCCTTCGAAGTGGTAGAAGTGTTCGCCATGTTCGTAAACAAAGCTGCCGATCCGGTTCCAGAGTGGTGCAAGCTGTCGGTTCTCGATACCTGAAAACGGTGCGGCCCCAAGCGAGAACCAATGGAACCCTTCGTCGGTGGCCCAGAGCATCAGTTCGGCAAACAGCGCGTCCATCGCAAAACCGGGGCCATCGGGATCATAGCGCATCAGATCAAGTGACAATTCATGCTTGTTTGCGCCTTGGAAAAGGTTGGCGAAGGCGATGATTTCGCCATCCGCGTTTTTCAGGACGGCGTGATCGAAGTTTGCGACGTAGTCTTCCTCGAAAGCGCCCAAGGAGAACCCTTTCTCTTCCCCTTGTTTGGAGGCAAGCCATCTATCGGAAATCGCCCGAAGGATGGGCAGAACAGGGGAGAGGTCTTCTTTGCGCACGATCTCGAATGTGAACCCGTCACGGGCGGCGCGGTTGCGCGCTTGGCGGAAATCCTTCTTTGACGATCCATCAAGCGTGAAACCCGCCAGATTAACCCGTGCGACTTCACCGATTTTCAAAATGGACAGGCCCAGATCAAGGTAGGTGGGCAGAAACCGGGGACCCACAGCGTAAAAGGCGCAGCGCTTGCCTTGCTTGTCGGCTTTCTCGCGCAGCTGCCAGATCAGTTTACGTCCCGCGTCCTCATCGCCCACAGGCTCGCCCTTGGAGATCAGCGATGCGCCGGTGTCACCATAGGCCAGAAACGCCTTGCCATCATCCGAGATCAGGAATGCCTTGTCCCCCATGAGGGCAATGCCCGCTTCCGGATCTTCGCTTTGGGCGACCAATGCGCGGACAATATCGGGGATTGGCTGTGCCGGGGCTGGTTTGTGGCGCCCCGAGAGAACGGAATTCAGCGCAATCGCCCCCAGCAGGAAGGCTGCGACAAGGCTGGCACGTAAAAATCGCGATGCGTCGCCGTGCAGGGCAAAGTCCCACCAAAGGGTGTCGCGATATTGCACGTGGCTATAGGCAAACAAGCCCACCCATGTCACGGCCACCAGAAGGGCTGCGAGGCTGATGATCCAAGCGGCGTTCAGGCGAAAGACCGACGCGGTTTCGGCGCGGTAAAACGCAGAGCGAAATGCCCAAAGGATGCCCGCAGTGAAGAGAAGGCTTGCCGCTTCTTCCCAGTCCAGCCCCTTGATCAGCGATGCCACTATCCCTGCGCCCATCAGCGCCATCGCGATCACCCAAGCCCGATAAAGTTTGCGATAGAGCCCGCGCGAGATCACGATCAGCAAGAGGCCGACGATGCTGCCTGCAAGGTGCGAGGCCTCGATGAAGGGCAGGGGGATCACTTCGCGCAGCACGCCAAGGCGGGTGGTGTCAGCGGGCAGGTTGCCAGACACCAGAAGGACAGTGCCCGCCAGCAAGGCGACTGCCGCCGCCGCCAGTGGCACCACGGGGCGGGCCAGGCGGAAGGCCCAGTTTGCGGTTTGTGTCACGGCGCGGCGCTGGGCCTTGCCCCAGACGATTGCCAGACCCAGCACAGCAACGAGGAAGGGCAGCAGAGTATAGATCAGCCGGTAGAGCACCAAGGCTGCGAGCACATCGGACCTTCCTGCAGTGGCGAGCCCTGCAATCATCGTCGCTTCGAATACGCCAAGGCCGCCGGGGGCGTGGCTGAGAATGCCGAAGGCGATTGCACCGATGTAGATGACGAAGAAATAAGGATAGCTTTGCACCAGATCGGCGGGCATCAGGACATAGAGTGTCATCGCCGCGCCGGTAATATCTATAAGGGCGGCAATGGTCAGACCGCCTGCAAGCTTGAACCCCGGCAGATCGAACCCGAAGCCTGCAATAGACACCCGCCGCGCGCCCTTGGCCAGCCACGCAAAGAGTGCCGCCAACCCCAAAAGCAGGCCAAGGCCGATCAAAGTTTCCGTTGTGTTGTCGAGCGGCAGAACAGTGGACAAGCCCTTGGGGTGCAGTGTCATCAACGCGCCGAGGATCAGGATCAACCCGATCCAGAACGCCACCCAGGATGTGGCGATCACACCTGCAACGCGGGTGAGATCCAGCCCCATCGCGGCATAGACGCGGTAGCGGACAGCGGTCCCTGTCAGGTAGGAAAAGCCAAGCAGGTTCGAGATCGCATAGCCGCTGGCCCCTGCAAGCCCGGCCACTTTGGCGGGGACTTTGTCTTTGGCAACAGAACGCACGGCAAGCACATCGTAAAACGCGAGGGCGATAAAGCTGACCGCTGTCCAAAAGACGGCAAGGCCGAGCGATTGCCATGAACTGGCCGCGATATCTGCTTTGACATCCGCCCAGCTGACGTTGCTCGCAAATGCGTGCAGCACGTAAACGGCAATTGCGGTAATCAGAACCGGAACGGCGATGCGCACCACAGGATGTTCGATGATGCGCAGTGCCAAAGACGTTGACCTATGTGGCTGGGTTGCGGCTTCAACGTCGCTCATTCAGAACAATCCTCTCAAGACGTGACTTGCGTTCGCCTACACTGACATTTTGTCGGATGCGCGGGACAGTACGAACATGGAAAGACCGGTCGACAAGAAGTTCAGGCCAACCAGAAACCCAAGAACCCAAGTGGCGGTTGTTGGCCATTGCGCAAGGATGATGGCACCCAACACAAAGGCGCAGACACCGCTTGCGACAACCCAGCGCCATCCAGGCACCACGCCGCTTAGTCTGAGACCAAGAAGGATTGAAAGGGCACCGTCCAACAAAAACACGATGATCACGAGTGCGGTCAGGAAGGCAGCGCCACGACCGGGGAAGACCACAAAGACAAGGCCCGCGACAAGAACGACGGCAAAGACGAGTGCCACGATGCGCCATTCTGATATCTCGCGCAGGCTGCGTGCGAATATCAATCCCGCGATACCCCAAAACACCAATAGCCAAGCGACCATTTGTTCAACCACGAGCGTGGCCACAGCAGGGGCAAGGATTGCCGCCAGCCCGAGTACAGCAAAGATAAGTCCTACGTTTCGAAAACTGGTCCTGAATTTCATGACCTTTCCGGATGTATTCATCTGGCTATCAGTCTGCATGATTTTTGACCCCTAGGGTTGGTGGTGAAAGCGCAAGACCCGCGTTGATGTATAGATATCGGGGGCGAATTCGTTGCGGGGTTTTTCTGAACCTTACAAATTTGTCAGATTGGCGCAGTCGGACTAGGCGCACGAGGTCTGCAGGCATAAGCTCGTTTGGTGTCGTTACTGCAAATAGACTAGGCAGGCGGCGCAAATGATTTGACGGTGACGCGAGGGGCTTATGAAAATACTGCTGGCGGAAGACGATCTTAAGGTGGCCGAATTTGTCGTGGCAGGCCTTGAGCAAAGTGGCCACAGCGTGGATCACGTCACCGACGGGCGCGACGCGCTAAGCTATTGCCTTTACAATGATTGTGACGTTGCGGTTCTGGATCGCATGATGCCGGGCATGGACGGATTAAGCGTGCTCAAGGCGATGCGCGCGGGTGGGTCCAAGCTGCCGGTGCTGATGCTGACGGCCCTTGGAGACGTGGAAAACCGGGTTGCGGGGTTGCAGGCCGGTGCAGATGACTATTTGGCGAAACCCTTTCATTTCTCAGAGCTTCTGGCCCGCATCGTGTCGCTGACACGGCGGCAAAGCGAGACCGCCGAGGCCCCGACATTGAGGGTGCATGATCTGACGCTGGACTTGCTGACACGCACGGCAGAGCGGCAGGGCAAAATGATCGAACTGCAAGCAAAGGAATTCG
>CAYZKE010000314.1:0-4528 GCA_964478505.1 uncultured Loktanella sp. | reverse complement strand
TTACCCCGAAGACCAGATTGCCGACCTGCCCATGCGCATGATCGCCGCCGAGATGACCCGCGAAAAGCTGACGCTGCGTTTGCATCAGGAATTGCCCTACGAGCTGACGGTTGAGACCGAAAATTGGGAAGAACGCCCGGATGGATCGGCGCGTATCGACCAGCTGATCTATGTCGCCCGTGACGGACATAAAGGCATCGTGCTAGGCAAAGGCGGTGAGACCGTGAAGGCCATTAGTCAGGCCGCGCGGATGGAACTGGAAGAATTTCTGGGCCGTCGCGTGCATCTGTTCGTAAAGGTCAAAGTCCGGCCCAATTGGTTGGAAGACGCCGAGCGGTATTCCGAGATGGGGCTTGATTTCAAAGACGGCAACGCTTGAAGCTGACTGCGGATATCTGGGTTTCGGCCTATCTGACGCGGTTGCGCCTGACGGAAATCCCCGCCTTTGTGGTTCAGCGCGGCGACAGCACCGCAGGTGCCGTGTTGGTCAAGCTGAATACGCTGGATGGCAAGGCGCGCTGTTATCAACGCAGCTTTGATCTCATGACCGGCGAACGCAAATGGATGGTTCTGGTCGAGGGCGACGAGGCCGAGGTTGATGCCTCGATCGTCAAGCAGCGTGGTTTTGATCCGGATTTGTGGGTGATCGAGGTGGAAGATCGCCAAGGACGTCACCTGCTGGATGAACCGGGGTTAGACTGACTTTTATGCCTCCGGCGGGAGTATTTTTGGCAAGATGATAAGGCATAATTAACCAAGTCACCCCTTACTGTTCTTATGGCACAGGCTGGAGAGCCGATGGCCACGCAAGGTGATGAGCTTTTGTTCGTCTCTGGGGCAAGATGGTCGTTATCATCTTGCCCTAAATACTCCCCCGCCGGAGGCGTTCTGCCCGTGCAGGCTATGCAGTGCTTGCAACTGCGCGACACCCGGTCTGTTATGCGCAAATGAAACGGACGTTTTCCCTATGATCGAATGGCGAGATGAAGCCGCACTTCTGTCGTCGCGCCCCTTTGGTGAGACTGCTGTGATCATCGAGGTGTTCAGTGCGGCACATGGCCGTCATGCAGGTGTCGTGAGGGGTGGGAGCAGTCGCAAGCTGGCACCAGTCCTGCAACCGGGTGCGCAAGTTGCAGTGGCCTGGAAGGCGCGGCTTGATAGCCATCTTGGGAGCTTTACTGTTGAGCCGATCCGAAGCCGTGCAGCGGCGGCGATGGGTGACAGGCTCGCCTTGGCGGGGCTGAATGCGGTGTGTAGCCTCTTGACCATGGTCTTGCCGGAACGCGAGGCGCATGGGCTGCTCTACGATCGCACGATCGCGCTACTTGACCTTTTAGGGCAGTCCGAGGTTTGGCCACTGGCCTATCTGCGCTGGGAACAGGTGCTTTTGGAGGAAATGGGATTTGGGCTTGATCTCTCGGCCTGTGCCGTGCGCGGCGTGAATGAAGACCTCGTCTTTGTGTCTCCGAAATCGGGCCGTGCTGTCAGCCGCGAGGCTGCCGGTGAATGGGCCGACCGCATGCTGCCGCTTCCGCCGGTATTGGCTGGGAAGGGGGATGCCTCAAATACCGAGATCGCCAAGGCACTGGGGACCACAGGTTATTTCATCGAACATCGTCTGATCAAAAGTCTGGGCGAGCGTCCGATGTCAGGTGCCCGTGCGCGGCTGGTTGATGCGATCATGCGGGCCTAGGCTGGTTTGTTGTCGATCAGATAGGCCGCTGTCTCAACGGCAGATTTATGCGCTTGCCGCATCCCGCGCCCCAAGGTGGCAATGGCGCGCGCGTTATCCAGCTTGTCCACACGCCCGAGGCCCGGGGTGATGGATTTGATCGCTGGGTCGAAAACCGCCAGAAACCGCACGACGAAATCGGGTGCGACACGGGTCACGATCCTGCGGTCAGGATAGGCTGTCTTGATCGCTTTTGCCAAATCGACGAAGCGCATGAACCTGTCGACCGTCATGATCCGTTGGCCGTATGTTTGCGGCTTGTCGATTACGGCCACATGCATTTCTGCCACATCACGGACGTCGACGGTCGGGAAACCGAAATTCGGCAACATCGGGTCTTTGGCGCGCAATATCCGTTCGATCACTGAAACGGATGTGCCAAATTTATGGTCGAGAGGCGCGCCAATCACAAAGCCGGGGTTGATGGCAGTCAGATGTAGGTCGGGCGCAGTGTCGCGCACAAAATCCCACGCCGCTTGCTCGGCCAGTGTTTTTGATCGCGTATAGGCAGATGTGTCCGGATCGGTGGGGTCGGTCCAGTTGGTTTCGTCAAAGGATGTGTCCCCTGCGGGCAAAGCGGAGCCGCTGATCGCGGCTGTGGAGGACGTCAGGATCACACGCGAAATACAGGCGTTATGGGCCGCACGCAGTGCACGCAGCGCACCATCAACGGCAGGCCGGGTCAGGTCGTCCTCGTTCTTGGGTTGGGTCATTGGGAAGGGTGAGGCGGTATGCATCAGCACGTCCACCCCGTCCATTGCACTCTCCCAGCCGTCATCCGCTGTCAGGTCCAAGGCGATGAAGGACAGCCTGTCATCGAGCGTGGAAGGTTCGCTCAGGTGCGGGCGCAGGGCGTCAGTTACTTCCGCGCAACGTTCAAGGCTGCGGACGGTGCCGCGCACATGATACCCCGCCTCAAGGAGCTGGAGCGCAATATGCTTGGCGATATAACCGGATGCGCCGGTCAGCAGGACGGTTTTGGGCACTTGGCGTTCCTTATCACTCACGCGCAATCAAGTAGCCGCGCGTGAGCCAAAAGCAACCTAGTCCAGCAAACGGCGTGCGATCACTTGGGCTTGGATTTCGGCCGCACCTTCAAAGATATTCAGGATACGCGCATCGCAAAGAATTCGGCTGACCTTATATTCAAGCGCGAAACCGTTGCCGCCATGGATTTGCAGCGCGTTGTCCGCGCAGGCCCAAGCGATGCGCGCGCCCAAGAGTTTCGCCATGCCTGCTTCGAGGTCGCAGCGGCGGTCGTTGTCTTTTTCATGTGCACTGAAATACGTCAGTTGCCGTGCGATCATGATCTCCACCGCCATCATGGCAAGTTTGCCGGCAACACGGGGGAAATGGATCAAGGATTTTCCGAACTGCTTGCGGTCCTGCGCGTATTGCATGCCCACATCCAGTGCGGATTGCGCAACGCCGACAGCACGGGCAGCGGTCTGGATGCGCGCGCTCTCGAAGGTTTGCATCAACTGCTTGAACCCTTTGCCGGTTTCGCCGCCAAGCAGGTTTTCACCCTTCACGGCAAAGCCGTCAAAGGCCAGTTCGTATTCCTTCATGCCGCGATAGCCCAGCACCTCAATCTCGCCGCCGGTCATGCCGGGGGTCGGGAAGGGGTTTTCGTCCGTACCGGGTGTTTTTTCAGCCAGGAACATGGACAGGCCGCGATAATCGGTTGTGTCAGGATCGGTGCGCGCCAGCAAGGTCATCACATGCGTGCGCGAGGCGTGGGTGATCCACGTCTTGTTGCCGGTCACTTCCCAGTCGTCGCCTTTCCTGACGGCGCGGGTGCGCAGGCTGCCAAGGTCGGACCCTGTGTTGGGCTCTGTGAAAACGGCCGTCGGCAGGATCTCTGCCGATGCAAGGCCGGGAAGCCATTTCTGTTTTTGCTCTTCGGTGCCGCCGCAGAGGATCAGCTCTGCTGCGATTTCTGAGCGTGTCCCAAGCGAACCGACGCCGATATAGCCGCGCGACAGCTCTTCTGAAACCACACACATTGACGCTTTGGACAGGCCGAAGCCGCCGTATTCTTCGGGTATCGTCAGGCCGAAGACGCCCATCTCGGCCATCTCGTCGATGATCTCGAGCGGGATCAATTCGTCTTTGAGGTGCCACTCGTGGGCGTGCGGTTCAATGCGGTCGATGCTGAAACGGCGGAACTGCTCGCGGATCATCTCAAGCTCGTCATCAAGGCCGGAAGCCCCGACGGTGCTATTGGCCGATTGCTCTTCCATCAGTGTAACAAGCCGCATGCGGGCGGCCTGCGTGTTGCCTGACTGCGTCAACGTCATGACGGCGGGTTCCATCAGTGCGCGCATGTCATCCTGGTTTAGTCCGATGTCTTGCGGGCGCAGAATTTCTCCTTGGCTCATCGGGATGCCGCCAGAGATTTGCGCCAGATATTCGCCAAAGGCGATCTGGTGCAGCAACTGCTCAACTTCGCCAAATTTGCCCTCGGCCTGCAGACGTTCGGCCCACTTCTGCATTTGCTGCAAAGACTGTGCGTAGGTCGCCAGCCATGCCAGACCATGTGCTGCGGTCTGGTTCTCTT
Source organism: uncultured Loktanella sp. (assembly GCA_964478505.1). GTDB lineage: Bacteria > Pseudomonadota > Alphaproteobacteria > Rhodobacterales > Rhodobacteraceae > Yoonia. The sequence goes on along the minus strand of CAYZKE010000314.1, from coordinate 236 downwards.
CGATCAGCGCACCCGAGATGCGCGCGCCGTCTGTGACAATCGCGCGCACGGCGTTTTTGGCGCGCGCAAGCACGTCTTCGACCGCAGGAATGGAGGCAGCGGTGAGCGCCAAAAGGTCGCCCAGTAGCGGGCTTTGGTTCAACGTCATATCCTGTCCATCATGCGGCATTTTTCGACTCCGTTCAATTTGCAGGTGCAGAGATAATCACAATGCAGTTGCAGCGCAATAAATATTC
>CAYZKE010000313.1:2420-4540 GCA_964478505.1 uncultured Loktanella sp. | reverse complement strand
TCTAAACATTCTGCTTTTGTTCTGTTCGAGTTTTCTGCGCCTGAATCGCTTTGGCGCGTTGCCGAACTTGCCGTGTGGCGGAGACGAAGTCTTACATACCTATCATGTAAGTATCTGTTAACCATATATATAATTTTGATATCGCATCTACATACCACACAATGAACCACACTAATACTTTGACGGCGATCAACAGCGCTTATTACCGCCGAGACTGCCAGTCCCTACTTGAACAGCTCAAACATGCTGGCCCAACGATTCAACATCGCCTCATCAACATGCTTATCTGGGTTACTTAGCAGCTTTGCCTTAACGCCCAACGCCAATTGTATTTTCCAGTCCTCGGACAAATCAAAACCTTCGTCCGTAGCCCAGCTCTTAATCTGCGGCACAATGGGCTTGGTCACATCATGACGGTCTTCAAAGTCGCCGTCAGCCCGCCTTTCAATTCGATCTAACACCTGCACCAGTAAATTTGCTGGAAGTAAATCTTCGATCTCGCTGTCCTTCATTCCGCCAGCGAACGCATCGGTCGTTAATACGAGGTCCTTACTACCAACATAGAGGGTGTCCTGAAGGGCTTTCGCAGCTTGCTTACCGGCTGCGTCTCCATCAAGCAGAACAAATGGCAAAGCGTCGTCCCGACCCATCAAAATGGCGGCAATGATTTTCGCAGTTTTAGCGCCGCCGGACGGAGGAAACACTAACTCGGCCGTTGGCTTGATCATTCCTTTGCCTATCAAGATATTTTTTATCGTGGAAAGGTAATGCTGGTCTGAAGGCCCCTCGACGATAATCGGCGTGCATCCGAGAAGGAGACTTTCGGCAACGGTGAGGTTCAATGCCGAATGAACTGCATAGGTCGCGCCTGCATCTTTCGCACCCCCCTTACCTCTTGAGACAGCAAGGTTAGCTGACGCGATGGTGCCACCATCCTGATCGACAAACACCTTCCGGACCCTATCGAGACGGTCTGCGTCGATCATAAAAGGCGAATGAGTGGTAAACACGATTTGATGCGTCTTTGAGAGGTTGTCAAAGAATGCAGAAAGGTCGCGCTGCGCAAGCGGATGAAGGGAGTGTCCCGGCTCATCCAAAAGAACGATCGCGTTGTCATGCGTGTCTTCGCTTTCGTAGGTGAATACAAGAAAGAAGCTCAAGAACCATTGCAGTCCGGTGCTGCGGTTCTCGAGTTCAATCTCTTCAGGCCGCCGATCATCCGCCACCCAGATCCGAAAATAGTTGCCATCGGCTTGGAGACGGAACCGATAATCGCCTTGCTTCCACCAGTCTCTGAACGATTTTGTCAGTTTCGAAGATGCTGATTGTAGCAACGCAGCCCGCGTTCGCAGTTGCTCATCATCCAGTTGAATCTGTTCATCCGTTTTTTGCGTAACATCAATCCGTTGGCCCTGCTGGTTCACACGCTCAGTTACGCCAGTTGCGCGCGCAAGTTCCAGCACCTCTTCAGGACTAAGGTTGACCAGATCAAATAAAACTTGAAGCGTGCGGGTCTTGGCCGCTTCTTTGGCGCTCAGATCTTCCCGCTTCATGTTGTCCACGACATGCGGGAGATAAATCTGGGCATCCAAATTGCCATAGTTGGAATAATAGACAAACTTGGGCAGCCTCGCCTTTAAGTGGGCATGAAGGCTTGGCCCTTTCTCTGGGACTACTGCCTCTTCCCCCTCAACCGGCGCAGGAACTTCTTTCGTTTCATAGGCTTCATTGATGCTGAAGGCTCTATCGTCACAAAACCAAATACCAAACCGACCTTTGAAATCACGAACCACTTCAATGGTTTCTGTTTTGGTCCGATCAGCACCAAACTTAGCAGCCAAATCGCGCTGTGCATCTGTGAGTTCAAAAACACATTGAATAAAGTCATGTTTTTCAGGCTCTTCCCGCATCTCGGCATAGCGGGAACGGGGCATATCATCGAGGGGGTTAATCTCGCCATTACCAGATGGGTTGAGTTTCCATAGCGGAAGCAAAAGGTTGGTTTTGCCTGCCTCGTTCTCGCCGATTAGCGCGGTGACATCAGATGCGTCGATCCAGCCGCTGTCGACAACCGACCGGAAGTTTGTGACTCTAAATTTCTTCAATTCCATATTCTTACC
>CAYZKE010000313.1:897-2410 GCA_964478505.1 uncultured Loktanella sp. | reverse complement strand
CCGTTGCGACCAATTCCGCCTGAACGCTTCGAAAGCTCTCCAAACCGGCTTCCAGCTCTTCTATAATCTCTTCTGCCAAGGCATCGGGTTCGGGCAGATTGTCGAGGTCTGTCAAGCTCTTGTCCTTGATCCAGAACACATCGAGGCTGGCTTTGTCGCGTTCCAGAAGCTCGCTCACTGGATATTTGCGCCACCGGCCCTCGGGGTTTTCCTCGCTCCAAGTTTCTTCACGTTTCTTGCGTGCGGTGGGGTTATAGCAAGCGAGAAAATCCGCCAGATGCTCGAACTGCATTGGCTTTTTCTTCAGCGTGTGATGCACGTTCGTTCGGTAGTCGTAGAACCAGACCTCCTTGGTCTGGGCTTCTTTACTGGCAGGTTTGTTGTCGAAGAAAAGCACATTCGCTTTGACGCCGGGTTTGTAGAAAATTCCGGTCGGCAGCCGCAAGATGGTGTGCAGGTCGGTAGCTTGCAACAACCGCCGCCGCACGGTCTCGCCCGCCCCGCCTTCAAACAGCACGTTGTCGGGCAACACCACCGCAGCATGGCCATCGCTTTTGAGCATCGCCCGAATGTGCTGCACGAAATTCAGCTGCTTGTTCGAGGTCGTCGCCCAGAAATCCTGACGGTTGTAGGTCAGATCGTCTGTCTCCTGCTCACCCTCGTCATTTGTAAAGCTCATCGCGCTTTTCTTGCCAAACGGCGGGTTGGCGAGGACATAGTCTACTGTCTGACCCGGTGGCGAGACCAGCGCATCATTGGGCGACACAAGGCTTTCGCCATCAATCTCGCCGATGTTGTGCAAAAACATGTTCATCAAGCACATGCGACGCGTGTTCGCAACGATCTCGTTTCCAAAGAATGTCTGATGCTTCAGAAACGCCTTTTGCTCCTTGTTCATGCCCCCGTTCGCCGGATCGGTCAGGAAATCATAGGCCGCAAGGAAAAAGCCGCCCGTCCCGCAAGCCGGGTCCGCAATCGTCTTCCCCGGCTCGGGGCGCAGGCATTCGACCATCGCGCGGATCAGCGAGCGCGGCGTAAAATACTGCCCCGCGCCTGATTTCGTATCTTCGGCGTTTTTCTCAAGCAGGCCCTCGTAAACATCGCCCTTCACATCCGCGCCCAGCACGACCCAATCGACCCCATCGACCATGTCGATCAACCGATAAAGCTTGGCTGGGTCCTGGATTTTGTTCTGCGCCTTGGTGAAGATCTGACCTAGCATTCCCTTCTGCTGGCCTAACTTGCGCAACAGCGCCACATAATGCACCTCAAGATCAGCGCCGCGCTTGGCACGTAGTGACGCCCAGTCAAACCCTTCAGGCACGCCAACGGCGCGGTTGTGCGGCGGCTTGGAATACTCGTCCGCCATCTTCAGGAAAATCAGATAAGTCAGCTGCTCCAGATAGTCGCCGTACCCGACACCGTCATCGCGCAGCATCGTGCAGAAACTCCAAACTTTCGAGACAATGGGTGCTGTGCTCATTTGCTTTCCTCCAAGCCGATCCAGATTTTC
>CAYZKE010000313.1:0-829 GCA_964478505.1 uncultured Loktanella sp. | reverse complement strand
AGGCCGGTGTGTTCTGCAAACTTGGCCTTCTTCTCGGCAAAGCTCTTGTTGCCTGACGAAATATTCAGCCCGCCGGTGATCAGCGTCAGATTGCCCAACGTGTGCAGCATCCGGTCACGCTCGTCCGACCCCGGATCGCCATCATACCGGCTACGCTCAACCGCGTCTTCAAAGGGCCAATCGCTTGTCCATGACTGCGGCATCACATGTTCTGTCTGCAAGCCGTCTGGCATCTCCACACGCTCGGCTAACGCGGATTTGGAAGCGTTTTCAAGCTCCCACAATACGTCCTTAATGCGCGCGCTCGGCGCGAGGCGATACGCGGGCTGGCTCAAGATACCGCGCTGGAACTCATCATCGTTCGGGAACCTCGTGCTGTTTCCATCGCGTCCCGCAAAATAGGCAGTGAACACCTCAAGCGACACGCCATCCTCGACAAACCGCTGCGTCAGCGATTGGAAAACCTTGTTGAGGTTCTTCGCAGTCAGCCCCGACAGCGCGCGCCGCACGATGTAGGAATAAATCAGCCGTGCGAGGGCCATCTTGTCATCGTCTGCAAGCTCGGACGCCGCGATCTGCATGGCCAGCGGATAAGCTGTCGTCACCTGCCAGACGCCCAACTTCTTGCCCAGCCAAGCCATCGCCGGATCGGCCTCGATCCGACCCTCCAGCGTCTCGTAGATGGGCGCGTGCCGCTGTAATAGCCTCAACTCATCTTCGACCCTCTCGAACCGCGGACGTCCCTTGGGCACGGCAAAGCCGCGATACTCGGCATAAAGCTCACGCATGGAAATCTTCTCGCCCGTCTCGGCGGCTAGCACGTGCGCGA
>CAYZKE010000312.1:4318-4555 GCA_964478505.1 uncultured Loktanella sp. | reverse complement strand
GGCGCGATCACCATTGAACTCATTGACGCCGACAGCCGCCCCTATACCAGCTTTGCCTTTGTGAGTGCCTTGCAAGACGCCATTGTGCAGCACCCGATGGCCGAGACCGTCAGCTTCCGCCGGTGGGGCTCAGGCCCCGGTGGGGATAGTCTGGATGTGCAGATGTTCGGGGCGGACAGTGATACGCTCAAGGCCGCGGCCGAGGCATTAAAAACCGAACTGGCGCGGTTTCCCGAA
>CAYZKE010000312.1:0-4308 GCA_964478505.1 uncultured Loktanella sp. | reverse complement strand
GCCTACGACAAGGAAGAACTGATCCTTGAATTGACCCCGCAGGGTGAGGCGCTGGGCCTCAGCATTGATGGTCTGGGACGTGTGCTGCGCAACCGTCTGGGCGGGATTGAGGCCGCGAGTTTCCCTGACGGGGCGCGGTCTGCGACGATCCGCGTGGAATTGCCGCCCAATGAGTTATCATCAGACTTCCTTGACCGGACACAGATCAGGACTGCGGAGGGCTTCTATTTGCCGCTGGCGGATGTGGTGACAGTACAAAGCCGGACCGGTTTCTCCACCGTGCGCCGTGAAAACGGCATCCAGTTGATCTCGGTAATCGGTGATCTGGATGGCGAGGACGCGGCGCGGGCAACCGAAATCCAGCAGATCATCGACGAGGATATCCTGCCTCGCATCGAGAGTGATTTCGGGATCGAGACACAGCTTTCGGGGCAGAGCGAACAGGAAGACCGTTTCCTGAGCGACGCGCGAACGGGCCTCATTCTGGTCCTGCTGGGGATCTACCTGACACTGTCGTGGATTTTCAGCAGTTGGACGCGGCCCATTGTTGTGATGTCGATCATTCCGTTTGCGCTGGTGGGGACGATTTTTGGCCACTACGTTTGGGATATTCCGATGAGTATGTTTACTGTTGTCGGCCTGATCGGGATGGTGGGGATCATCATCAACGACAGTATCGTGCTGGTCACGACGGTGGATGAATATGCGCAGGATCGCGGTCTGGTGCCCGCCATCATTGACGGAACGGTGGACCGTTTGCGCCCTGTAATGCTGACAACGCTGACAACAGTGCTGGGCCTCGCCCCGCTGCTATACGAAGGGTCCAATCAGGCCGAGTTCCTGAAGCCCACAGTCGTGACGCTTGTCTTCGGCTTGGCCTTTGGCATGGTGCTTGTGCTTTTGGTTGTGCCGTCAGTCATGGCGATGCAGGCTGATGTGCAGCGGCAGATCCAGTCTGCCAAACGTGCCCTGCGCGGGCGGAAGGTGGCAATGTTTGTCCCTGCGGGTCTGGGGGCGGTGTTGGCGGTAGGGCTGTTTGCGCTGACCGTCGCACCAGTCCTGCTGACGGGCGCGCCTTTACCCGCGATGGCGGCAATGCTGCCGCTGTTGAACAGCGGCGTAGGGGCTGCAATGGGCCTCTATGTCGTCGGTTTGATGGCGCTGTTCTTGACGATCTATGTCGCTGCAGTGTTCGGTCAGGGATGGCGCAGCGCGCGGCGCTAGCCGCCGGTGCAGCCACGCAGATCAATAGCCTGCCCATTGTCGCCCAAGATGGTGATGCGCACAGCAGAACGATCAAACGCAAAGGGTTGGCCGCTGGGGTGGACCATATCGACGGTCGCGCTCAGCGTATCCCCCACACGGCTGACTTCTGCCTGAGAGACCCAGATTTGCGGATCGCTTGGTTCGACCACGACAAACTCCGACCCGCTGACTTGGGCCACATTGATCTTTGACGTCATGCGAAGACCGTCCGGGATTGGGTCAATCATGCAGGTAACTGCCCCGACATTTGCCGCCTCGGCACTCAGTGGCGCGTCGGCCATGGCAGCGACGATGCTTGCATCGCGCGTGCCGACTTCGGGCAAAAGCGTGTCGAACGTGAAAGTAACGGGTATGCAGATTTCCTCGCAGACACCAATCGTCAGTTCGCCGGACACGGCCATTTCACCTGCCGCTTGCGGGGCGGAGATGGTGAGTGGAAAAATCACGCTGTCATAGTAGCCGATTGACAAGAGCCCCGCGTCATCAAAGACCTCTGGAACCGGCCAATGCTGTGTGATGCTGTTGATGGTGCTGTGGCTGGTAAAGCGGAAATACGGAGGAATGCCGGCCTCGCCGGGCGCGCGCCAATAGGTGATCCATCCGGGCTCAAGCGTGATCTTGATACCTGCAACATGATCGCCCGAGGCCGTACGCCAGCCCGGCAGGATCTCGATGCTGGCCATATCGCTGTAGTCCTCGGCGACCGCGAGGGCCGGCAAGGTGGCAAGGACGACGGCAGTAAGCAGGTTTTTGCGCATACGTTCTTATTTATGCATCACGGCTGCAATGGGAAGTCACGATTGCATCAGGCTTTGCAATGATGGCGCTTGCGTCACAGGGTATCGTTTCACATCTTAAGGCCATGACCCACCGAGATTCGTCACTTGTCGGAAAGCTTTTGATCGCGATGCCCGATATGTCGGACCCGCGCTTTGCAAAGACTGTGGTCTATATGTGCGCCCATTCCGACGAGGGCGGCATGGGGTTGATCGTCAACAAGCCCGAGAAAGGCATCCGTTTCTCCAAACTCCTTGAGCAGATGGAAATTCCTGTGTCCTCCAATGCACGAGATTTGCGGGTGCATTATGGCGGGCCTGTGGATTATCAGCGCGGGTTCGTGCTGCATTCCAGCGATTACGCATCGGAAGACGGCACGCTGGATGTGGATGAAAATTACCGCATGACAGCGACCCTTGAGGTGCTGGAGGATCTGGCAAAAGGTGAAGGCCCCGATATCGCGATGATGGCACTGGGTTATGCCGGTTGGGGACCAGGGCAGTTGGAATACGAAATCCGCCAGAATGGCTGGCTGACCTGTGCGCCTAACGACGAAATCCTGTTCGGCGCGGATAATGCGGGCAAATGGTCCGCCGCACTCAAGCTCTTGGGGATTGACCCGCTTTTGCTGTCCGCGACAGCCGGACGGGCCTAGCGCGGCCAGATGGATGTAGCTTTGTTCAGCTCTCCGGCCCGATCAAGGCCTGCATGATCGCCATCGCGTTTTCGCTGGACCAGTCCGCTTCTCCTTGCATCCGTGCGACTTCATAGCCGTCAGGATCAAGGATTACGGTGACGGGCAGCCCCAGAACGCCCATCCCGCGGGCAAGGCTTTGGCGCGGATCGGTATGAAGTGGCAGATTGTCGACTTCTATCTCCTCGAAGAACCGCTGCATGACAGGCAGCGGATTCCGGCCTGTGGCGATCGTGACGACTTCCATCCGGTCACCGCCCATCGCGGTTTGCAGCGCTGATAGATGGGGCATCTCTACGCGGCACGGCGCGCACCATGTGGCCCAGAAGTTGAGGACCACATATTTGCCACTGAAATCCGCCAGTGTCATTTCGCTGCCATCAGCACCCGTAAACGGCACATCAGACACCGCAACAGGGGTGCTGTGGAAGTTGAGTTTGCGCATATCGCCTTCCCGCAAGGCCTCTGCCGTGGCCACATCGGCATGGCCAGTGTTTGCAAGACCCATAAGGGCCGTATAAAGCAGGGCTGATATCAACTTGCGCACGGGCGACTTCCTTTATGACCAAATCTGCAAACACAATGTGGGGCGGACGTTTCGCCGCCGGACCAGACGCGATTATGGAGGCGATTAATGCCTCAATCGGGTATGACCGCCGACTTGCACCGCAAGACATCGCAGGTTCACGCGCCCATGCCGCCATGTTGGCCGCCACAGGCATCATTACAGATACCGATGCCGAGGCGATACGGGAAGGCCTGCTCACCGTATTGTCAGAGATTGAAACGGGTGATTTTCCGTTTTCGGCCGCACTCGAAGATATTCACATGAATGTCGAAGCGCGTTTGCGCGATACCATTGGCGAGGCCGCAGGACGTTTGCACACAGCGCGGTCGCGCAATGATCAGGTGGCCGTCGATTTCCGCCTCTGGGTGCGTGATCAATGCGACCAGGCGGATGAGGCTTTAGCCGCATTGCAAGCAGCCCTCTTGGGGCAGGCCGAGGCCGGCGCCGATTGGGTGATGCCTGGTTTCACCCATTTGCAGACAGCCCAGCCTGTCACATGGGGCCATCATATGTTGGCCTATGTGGAAATGTTCGCGCGGGATCGGTCGCGGTTTGCCGATGCGCGCAAGCGGATGAATACCTCGCCTTTGGGGGCTGCCGCCCTTGCCGGTACATCCTTCCCGATTGATCGGGAGATGACGGCAAAGGCGTTGGGCTTTGATCGCCCCATGGCCAATTCGCTTGATGCGGTATCAGACCGTGATTTCGCGTTGGATTTTCTGGCAGCCTCCAGCATTTGTGCGATGCACCTGAGCCGTTTGGCTGAAGAACTCGTGATCTGGTCCTCGGCCCAGTTCCGCTTTGTGAAGATGTCGGACAAATGGTCCACCGGATCATCCATCATGCCGCAAAAGCGCAACCCTGATGCGGCGGAGCTGATCCGCGCCAAGATTGGCCGGATTTTTGGGGCCAACGTCGCGTTGATGACGGTGATGAAGGGGCTGCCGTTGGCCTATTCCAAGGACATGCAGGAAGACAAGGAACAGACCTTTGATGCCGCCGA
>CAYZKE010000311.1:0-4572 GCA_964478505.1 uncultured Loktanella sp. | reverse complement strand
CAAAGTTGTAGATGCCACCATTGCCCTCGGCGTCACCGGGGTACCAGTTCTGCACGGTGGAATACTTCACCTCGGCATCTTCCTCGACGATGATTTCCACAACAGCCGCATGCAGCTGCGCCACATCGCGCTTAGGTGCTGTACAGCCTTCAAGATAGGACACGTAAGAGCCTTTGTCGGCGATAATCAGCGTCCGCTCGAACTGACCTGTATTCTCGGCATTGATACGGAAATAGGTCGAAAGCTCCATCGGGCAGCGCACACCCGGTGGGATGTACACAAAGGAACCATCTGAAAACACGGCGGAATTCAGCGTAGCGTAAAAGTTGTCCGATGGTGGCACAACGGTACCAAGATACTTCTTAACCAGCTCGGGGTGCTTCTCGATCGCCTCGGAGATCGAACAGAAGATGACACCCGCCTTTTCCAATTCCTTCTGAAAGGTCGTGCCGACGGACACGGAATCAAACACCGCATCCACAGCCACCTTGCGGCCCTCGGCAGGTGCATCTTCGGCCCCTTCAACACCGGCCAAAATCATCTGCTCTTTCAGCGGAATGCCCAGCTTTTCGTAAGTGGCCAACAGCTTGGGATCGACGTCATCCAGCGACTTCGGCTTCTCTTCCATGCTCTTTGGGCGGGCATAGTAATAGATGTCCTGAAAATCGATGTCAGGATAGTTCACCATCGCCCATGTCGGTTCGTCCATTTTTTCCCAACGGGCAAACGCGGACAGACGCCAGTCTGTCATCCACTCCGGCTCTTTGTTTTTCGACGAAATCAAACGCACGATATCGGTGTTCACGCCTTTAGGGGCGTAATCCATCTCGATCTCGGTGTTCCAGCCGTACTTATAGTTGCCAGAGAGTTCCTTGACCGCATCCACGGTCTCCTGATCAACGCCTTCTTTGACCTCTACGGTATCCAAAGCTGTCATTTGTTCATCCTCTCAAGCAGAGCGACGTCGCGCCCGTTTTTCGTTCCAGGCCTGCGCAAAGCGCAAAACCCCATCCTCAGTTGTCTCGATGCCAAGTGACACGCGGATTGCGCTTGATGCCACCTCATCGTCCAGTCCCAGCGCCTGTAGCACCCGGCTTGTCTTGACCTTGCCGCTCGAACAGGCCGAGCCCGCCGAGACAGCAAATCCTGCCAGATCCATCGCCATCACCTGCGTTTCACCCTTCCAGCCCGGAGAGGCAAAACAGCTTGTGTTCGGCAAGCGCTGCGACCCTTTCCCGACAAAAATAGTGCTCTTTTCAGATGCCTCAATGGCTGTTTCTAGAATATTTCTAAGTTTGGCAACCCGCTCCCATTTTCCGGCTGCCAGATCGGCCTGTGCCGCCACCGCAGCGGCACCCATTCCGGCAATCGCCACGACGTTCTCGGTGCCGGACCGACGGCCCATTTCCTGTCCGCCGCCTTTGATTTGTGCTGCGATATCGGTACCTTGCGGGAATATCAACGCACCCACACCTTTGGGGCCACCAAATTTATGCGCCGACAGAAATACCATCTGCACGCCGGACCACGAAAAGGCGAAAGGTACTTTGCCAAACCCTTGGGTAATGTCACTGACCGCCAATCCCTGCGGCAAATCCTGTACAATACCCGTTTCCGAATTGGCCAGTTGCACGGTCGATCCGGCCGGATCATCCACCTGCACAGCGCCATCCACAACGGCCAGACAAGGATCAACCCACGCATGGACCGCGTCATGTTCAATGGGGGCGGCCTTCAATCCGCGCCCCGCCAATGCCAGCGCCGCTGCTTCCGTCGCGCCCGATGTAAAGACCACATCTGCACCCGATGCACCCACAGCTTCGGCAATCTGCTGACGGGCTGTTTCAACAACCCCTTTGGCTGCACGCCCCTCGGCATGCACGGACGACGGATTGCCAACCACATCCATGGCCGCCAGCATCGCGGTGCGCGCCTCGGCCCGCAACGGGGTTGTCGCATTGTGATCCAGATAGGTTCTCATCGCATCATCTTGCCAAAAATACTCCGGGGGAGCGCGGAACGCGCGGGGGCAGCGCCCCCTTAAGTCTCTTCATCAACAACTTCGAACAACGCCGGTACAGCAGGACAAGGGGCAAGCTCGTTGCTGACCACATCGGACAGGCGGGCCTGATGCAGGAACACATAGACATGCGCGCTCAGCCCCTCCCACAAGCGGTTCGTCATGGATTGCGCCCGCGATCCCGACGCCCCGCCAGAGGCCCCCGCCCCTTTGTGCATTGCCGACACGGTTTCATCCACAGCACCCAGAATCTCGACCACGCGAATATCCGACGCAGGCCGCGCCAGACGGTACCCGCCCCCCGGTCCACGCACAGAATCAACCAGTCCTGCGCGGCGCAACTTGACAAAAAGCTGCTCCAGATAGGGCAGTGAAATGTCCTGACGTTTGGAAATCTCGGTCAAATTGACCAAAGCATTTTCGGGCTGCAACGCCAAATCCGCCAAAGCAACCATCGCATAGCGGCCCTTCGTGCTTAATTTCATTGGCTTTCCCCAGATAAACAGGCGCAATTTCATTGACGACGCAGGCTCGCGTCATTAGGTCACTTTGACCACGACAACATGGGCCCGCGCCCGAGTTTAGAATCTTTCTAAGGTGTCTGAGCATTTTCGTCAAGAATGTGAAGGCACCGACAGCAGCAACGGAAATACCATGCCCGAAGTCATTTTTCCTGGTCCAGAAGGTCGCCTTGAAGGGCGCTATCACCCGCAAAAAGACCGGGATGCACCCATCGCAATCGTTCTGCACCCCCACCCGCAATTCGGCGGGACGATGAACAACCGCGTCGTCTATAACCTGCATTACGCGTTCTACAACATGGGCTTTACGGTCCTGCGGTTCAACTTCCGCGGCGTCGGGCGCTCTCAGGGCGAATACGATCAAGGTGTGGGTGAACTCTCGGATGCAGCCTCCGCGCTGGATTATCTGCAGTCCATGAACAACAACGCCAAACATTGCTGGGTGGCAGGTTTCTCTTTCGGGGCATGGATCGGAATGCAGCTTTTGATGCGCCGCCCCGAGATCACGGGTTTCATCTCGGTGAGCCCGCCTGCAAATATGTATGACTTCAGCTTCCTCGCCCCCTGCCCGTCTTCCGGCCTGATCATCAACGGCTCGAACGACCGTGTAGCCCCGCCTGCCGATACGGTGAACCTTGTGAACAAATTGCACGAGCAAAAGGGCATCACGGTCACCCACGACGTGATGGAAGGTGCAGGGCACTTCTTTGAAGACCCTCACATGGACCCGATGATCGACACTGTGCGGACCTATGTGCGCCGCCGTCTGACAGAGAACACACGCTAGCCATGGCCGATAGCTATCTTGAACGCGTTGCCGGTGAAATCGCCGATCTTGCTCTCGAAGATGCCAAGACCAACGGGGATGAAAACATCGTTGATACAATCGGTGAAATTCTCGGCTCCTCCTCGCAGACCCTACAAGAGGCTTTTCTGACCGCAGTGCGCGTCCGGCGCGCAGAAGCGCGCGCACGCAAGCTTTTGGCAGAACGCGCCGGCAAGAAAACACGGGTAAAGTCGCGGCTCTTGCCTGATGGCGAGCAAACAAAAACGAGCGCGGAGCCCATCGAAATGGGCGGCAAAGCACCCGAAGCCGCTGCGCCGGAAGCACCCGCCGCGCCGCAGTCACAAGAAGATGCGGCCTTTGCCGATGCGTTAAGCTCGCTTGACGAATTCCTGCAGTCCGAGGACACCGAAGACACCCCGCCACCAGGTATTCAGCCCGCGCGCCCGTCGCGCGGCTAAGCACGCAACATGTCGCGCATAGCTGCACAACTCGCCTTTTTGAATGAGGCCGACAAACTCAAAACGGTGCTGCGCGGTACCACGCTTTGCGATGGCTCGCGGCGCGAAAATTCAGGCGAGCATAGCTGGCATATCGCCCTTTACGCGATGGTCATGGCCGAACATGCCGTCCGGCCGATCAATATAGACCGTGTGATCAAAATGCTGTTGATCCATGATATCGTCGAGATTGATGCAGGCGATAACCCGATCCACGGTGATCACGATCCCGCAGACCAGGACCGTATTGAACAAGCAGCCGCCGCTCGTATCTTCGGCCTCTTGCCGGACGAACAAGCCGCAGCGTTCCGTTTGCTTTGGGATGAGTTCGAAGCGGCCGAAACGGCCGACGCCATTTTTGCCAAATCGATCGACCGTGTGCAACCCGTCATCGCCAATCTGGAATCCGGCGGCGGCACATGGCCGGAATACAAGGTGACTGCAGCGCAGCTGCAAGCCCGCGTCGGTGTAAAGGTCCAAAAGGGCGCACCTGCAATCTGGTCTGCGCTCAAGACACGTATTGACGCGTGGTTTGCCAAGCACGCGCCGCATCATGACTGAACCACAAGAAAGCGCTACGACACGTCCCATGACCGGTGGCTGCCTTTGCGGCAAAATCCGCCTGAGTGCGCCGCAACAGCCCCTGCGCGTGGGGCTCTGTCATTGTCTGCACTGCCGAAAACACCACGGTGCGCCATTCTTTGCCGCCGCTGTCTTTGCGCGCGGCGATGTGCAGATAACAGGCAA
>CAYZKE010000310.1:2735-4578 GCA_964478505.1 uncultured Loktanella sp. | reverse complement strand
TCCAGAACTGGTATCCCGGCGACGAGAACGGCAAGGGCGGCATCTACAACTTCGTCACCAAGCGCGCCGATTGCCGCGGCGACCGGTCCAAGGTGATGTGGACGCAGGTGGAAACGGGTTCTGCTGTGACCTGGAAATATCCAAGCTGCATCCTGCGCGGTGATGACAGCCAGGGTGAGTTCTATTCCATCGCGATTGCGAACAACATGCAGCAGGCCGATACCGGCACGAAGATGATCCACTTGGGCAAGAACACCAAGTCACGCATCGTGTCCAAAGGTATCAGTGCCGGCAAGGCGCAGAACACCTATCGTGGTCTGGTGTCCATGCATCCCAAGGCCACGAAATCGCGCAACTATACCCAGTGCGACAGCCTTTTGATTGGCGATAAATGCGGCGCGCACACCGTGCCTTATATCGAGGTCAAGAATAACTCGTCCCGGGTTGAGCATGAGGCCACCACATCGAAGGTGGATGATGACCAGCTGTTCTATTGCCGCTCGCGCGGGATGGACGAGGAAGAGGCGGTCGCTTTGGTCGTAAACGGGTTCTGTAAGGAAGTGCTTCAGGCGCTGCCGATGGAATTCGCGATGGAAGCGCAGGCGCTTGTTGCGATTTCGCTGGAAGGTTCTGTCGGCTAAATATGCTTCCCCTCCGTCAACATAACTGTCGTGACCTTGTCACGCCGTGGCCCATTTCTTGCCCCACTTTCGTGCCATCAGGTATTGAGGGATATTTTGGTGGGGCAACGGCCTATGGCGACGCGGAAGTACGATATCAACGATTTCAATGCGCGGGTGAAGAACATCAAAAACCCGCGCAACAAGTCGTATTACGATCCGGATCTGGGCATGCACATCCCCAAAAGGGTGACACGCGAAAAGATTACCAAGCCGCAGGAAGAATCGTTTCTGGGCAAGTTTATCGTCTCGATGATCATCGGGGCGCTGGCGTTGCTATTTGCGCAAGTGGTGCGGATCCGCTACTTCGGCCTGCTCGAGCAAAGCGATGTGGTGTTCTATCTGGAACTGTTCATCGCGTTCTGGGCCATGGTGCTTTTCTCGGCCATGATGGATCGGCGCAAGATAACCGAGCGGTTCGCGCAGGTCGCGGGCATTGCAGTGATGCTGACCGCAGGGCACAACCTGATCTGGCGCTGGCCCGAACCCATGGCGATGATCTATACCGCAGAATACGTGGATCAGATCATGGAAGTCACAACACAACATTCCGTTGTGTATCGCGGGACCGTTTTCGGCCTGTAAACCCACTCTATCGCAATGCGAAAACCCTGCGCGGCTTGGCCCGTCGCGGGGCCATTTTCGTTGGCGAACCACAATCATCTTCAGGAGAATAAAATGCTGGAAATCAAAGGCCTAGAGGTCAAACTGGAAGAAGAAGACAAGCAGATCCTGAAAGGCGTGGACCTGTCGATCGCACCGGGAACCGTGCATGCGATAATGGGACCGAACGGGTCCGGCAAATCGACCCTGTCCTATGTGCTCTCGGGCAAGGATGGCTATGAGGTCACCGGTGGATCCGCCACGCTGGACGGCGAAGACCTGCTGGATATGGAACCCGAAAAGCGCGCGGCCTTGGGCCTGTTTCTTGCGTTCCAGTACCCTGTGGAAATTCCGGGTGTCGGCAACATGACTTTCCTGCGCACCGCTGTGAACGCACAGCGCAAAGCGCGCGGCGAGGACGAGTTGAGCGCCGCAGATTTCCTCAAAGAGGTGCGCGAAAAGGCCAAGAGCCTGAAGATCGACGCTGAAATGCTGAAGCGTCCGGTGAACGTCGGATTCTCCGGTGGTGAGAAAAAGCGCAATGAAATCCTGCAGATGGC
>CAYZKE010000310.1:0-2635 GCA_964478505.1 uncultured Loktanella sp. | reverse complement strand
TACGCCGACATTCTGTCCGAGGTGGCCTAATGGCACTGGCACAGTTGAAAATTGATACAACAGAGGCCCGCCTGGCCGATGTCGACCTGCCGCAGGGGGCTGCGTGGGGCAATGCCGCGCGGGCCGATGCTTTGGCGCGCGTACGCCAGATGGGTCTGCCGACCAAGCGTGACGAATACTGGAAATATACCGATCCGACATCCTTGACCGCGGTAGATGCGCCAGAGGCCGCGCTCTTTACAAGCGATGAGGCGCCGCTTTTTGACACGGTTGACCGTGTAAAGATCGTTTTTGTGGATGGTGTGTTCGATGCGGATGCGTCTGACGATCTGGAGGCGGCAGGTCTTGAGATCGAACGACTGTCTGCTGCCATGGCGACAGACATCCACTGGGCCAAGGACATTTACGGTGTTCTCGAAGCGCGCGGTCAGAAACCTGTGGCGCGGCCCTTGGCGGCGCTGAACACGGCCCTTGCCACCGATGGCGTCGTGATCCGTGTGACAGGCAAGGCCACAAAGCCCGTCAACTTTATCTACCTGCACAGTGATACCACCTCTGACGCGATCCTGCACAATGTAGTGAAGGTCGAGGCGGGTGCCGAGATGACCTTGCTGGAAACCGGCCCCGCTGCTGCGCGGTTTTCCAAGCTACTGGAAGTGGACGTTGCCGAAGGCGGCAAATTCAACCATGTCCGTGCGCAGGGGCGTGATCATGAACGTCGTGCCGTTACGCATTGTTTTGCAAGGATTGCTGCGGATTCTTTCTTCAAGTCCTTCACGCTGACCTTCAACGGGGTGCTGACGCGCAACGAATGTGTGCTTGAGCTTGTCGGCGATGATGCTGTCGCCCATGTGGCGGGGGTCTGTGTCGGTGACGGCAAGGATTTCCATCACGACGACACGGTGTTCATTACCCATGACGCGCTGAACGGTGAAAGCCGTCAGGTGTTCAAAAAGGTGCTCCGCAACGGTGCGACTGGCGTGTTCCAAGGAAAGATCTTGGTCAAGGAGGGCGCACAGAAAACTGACGGTTACCAGATCAGCCAGTCGCTGTTGCTGGATGATGACAGCCAGTTTTTGGCCAAGCCGGAGCTTGAGATTTACGCCGATGACGTCGCCTGTTCGCATGGTTCCACCTCGGGGGCGATTGATGAAACAGCTTTGTTTTATCTACGCTCGCGCGGTGTGCCGCATGATGAGGCACGCAATCTGTTGACCTTGTCGTTTCTGGCCGAGGCGCTGGAAGAAATCGAGGATGAGGCCTTGGCAGAAGACTTGCGCGACCGGCTTGAAGGCTGGCTGGCGCGGCATCGGTAATGCCTGTCACAAACGACATTGTGCGGACGTGGCGCAGGCCGCGCGCCGTTATGCGTGACCTGCTAGATCAAGGGCGGCGCGAAGACAGGGCCATCATGTACCTGATGGTCAGTTGCTTTTTGATTTTTGTCGCGCAATGGCCTCGTTTGCGTCGGGTGGCGGAAGGGTTAGAACCCTCACCATTTCCGCCCGACGTGAACTTTGAAGGCATGATGACCTATACGTTCTTCGGATCGGTCATCATCTTGCCTTTGATCATGTACGGGATCGCGGCACTGTCACATCTTGTCGCAAAAGTGCTGGGCGGGCAGGGCACTTGGTTCGGCGCGCGCTTGGCCCTGTTCTGGACCTTGCTGGCGACGACGCCTCTGTTCTTGTTCTACGGTCTGGTGCGCGGCCTGATTGGCCATGGCACACAGGCGGTTTTTGTCGGTGCGATCGGGGCAATTGCCTTTGTTTTTATCTGGATACAATCCTTGCGCGAGGCGGAAAGCCATTCATGACCGTTGATTTTCAAACCTGGATGCGTGCTGTCTGGACCAGCATCATGGAGCCGTCAGAGAGCGCGCGCAAAGCGCTTGCCATGAACATTCCGGCACAGGCGCTTTGGACGGGGCTCGCACTTGTTGCGGTGCTGAACGTGATCCTTGTGGCGCTGTTGCAGCTCTTGTCGCCTGCGCCGCTGGCCATGCAAGAACAGGCCTTTGCGCTTTCGCCCTTTGGTTTCTTTGCGATCATCAGCATCTTTTTCGTCTTGTTTGTTTACGGCATCTTCTATGCGGGCCGGATGATCGGTGGCCAAGGCACCTTGCAAGCCACCTTGACGATTGTCGTCTGGTTTCAGGCGGTCAGTCTGACGCTTGAGGGGATCCAGTTCGCGCTGGTCCTGATCAGCCCCGCGATCGGGTCGATCTTCCGGCTGTTGACGCTTGGCGCATTGATCTGGTGTTTTATGAATTTTATCAACGTCTTGCACGGCTTTAATAATCTCGGCAAAGCCTTGGGCGCGATTGTTCTGGCCCTGATCGGGACCGCCCTGATCTCGGGCATCATTTTGGCTGTTCTGGGCGTAGGTCCGACAGGAGGTATGGCATGAGCTATGACATCAATAAAATCCGGTCTGATTTTCCGATCCTGTCGCGTGAGGTGAACAACAAGCCTCTGGTCTATCTCGACAACGGCGCATCGGCCCAGAAACCGCAGGTGGTGATTGACGCGGTCACCCGCGGTTATGCCGAGGAATACGCCAATGTGCACCGCGGGCTGCATTACCTCAGCAACCTGTCGACCGAGCGCTATGAGGGCGTGCGCGGGATCAT
>CAYZKE010000309.1:0-4583 GCA_964478505.1 uncultured Loktanella sp. | reverse complement strand
TGATCGGGCAGATGGCGATCCCGATGATGCTGATCACACTTGGGGTCGCAGTGGCGCGGCTGGAAACAAAGGCGATGGGACAGGCTGTCCTGCTATCGGTCGTCAAGTTGTTGATTTGCGGCGGCGCTGGCTGGGGGGCTGCGGTCTGGTTCGGGCTTGATCCTGTTGCCGTTGGCGTGCTGATTGTGCAACTGGCCACGCCGGTTGCTGTCACATCCTACCTTCTGGCCGAAAAATACGGGGCCAACGCCCAGCCTGTGGCGGGTCTCGTTGTGGCCTCAACCCTGCTTTCGGTGCTCGCTTTGCCGCTGATCCTCGCATTTGTGATCTGAACCGGCACCACTAGGGGATTCCCACATCGCCCGTTCCGCGCTATGCTGCGAAAAAACAAACATAAGCGAGAGGCAGATGAGCAGTATCTTTCGCGCAATGGCATGTGTGATGCTTCTGGCAAGTTGCAGCAGCGGATCGGGTTATAACTCGGCCCCGCGCAATCTTGATGATGCATGTAGTATCGTGTCCGAGCGCCCCGAATACCTTCGTGCTTTCAACGCGGTGGAGCGTAAATACGGCGTTCCGGTGCCTGCGTTGATGGCGATGATCTATCAGGAAAGCAAATTTATCGGCAACAACCGCACGCCGCACCGCTATGCGCTGGGTGTGATTCCCGTGGGGCGGCAATCCTCGGCCTTTGGCTATAGTCAGGCGCTGGATGGCACATGGGAAGAATACGTGCGCGGCCCGGGCGGGCGCGGCGCGCGGCGGGATGATATCTTTGACGCCACCGATTTTATGGGATGGTACATGACCAAGACCGTCGAAGAGACGGGCGTGCCGATCTATGACACACGTAACCAATATCTGGCCTATCACGATGGCCGGACCGGATTCTTGCTTGGCACGTGGCGTTCCAAAAGCTGGCTGATCCGGATTTCCGGTGAAGTCGAAGCGCGTGCCGTGATGTACGACCAACAGCTGCGGTCCTGCCGCAAGCGATAAAACGATAAAGGCGGCTCTGCCCAGAGCCGCCTTTTTTCTATTCGTTCTGACCTAGCATCAGTTCCCGCGGCGTCGTGTTTCCACGTTGATGTTGAACAGGATATCCCGGATCACGCTGCCGGAAATCAGATCATTCAGGATCACCGTGGTCTCGGTTCCGAATTCATCCGTGACAATCCACTGACGCAGTTCGACCGGATTGGCGGTAAAGACCAGTTGGATGCTGCCATAGTTCGGGTTGTCGGGGTCTTGCGCGGTAACAGTTGTCGTGGTTCCGTCCGAGGCAACATTTGTCACCATATCGGCGCGCTCAAGATCCACGTTATTCTGCAAAATGATGCTGAGCGGAGTCTGGTTCAACGGATAGCGTTCCGGTCCAGTGTTTGAGCGCGGATCAAAGATCGCGAGCTGCCCGCCACCGGCCATGACCAAGGAGTCCGACGGCGCGTTATACTCAAACCGGATACGTCCGGGGCGCTTGATATAGATCTGGCCGGTGCTCAGCGTGCCGTCAGGGTTGATCTGGGTAAAGCCACCCTGGGCCGTCTGAAGTTGATTCAGATAGGCCGAGATTTGCGCCAGGCTCAGCTGCTGTGCGGAAACGGCACCGGCATAGAGCGTCAGAGCCAGAACGGCGATGAAGGAGAGGATACGTTTGTTCATGTCGCTTACCTATGTGTCTGGGTGACGAAATGCACCCTTTGGATAGGCGATACAACAGCATGTGATGTGCTGCTAAGCGATAACATGCCACCTGTTTCCTGATAGCGGCTTGGCCCTTGTAACGGCAAACCAAGCGTCAGGTTAACGGATCCAAACCTCAACACGCGTATACTCGGACCCTGCGACCTGCCCGTCAATGCAGGTGGCCGGAGAGACATTTCCGAAACCATATGAGGTGACGGTGTAGTTTTTGGCCGCAACTGTATCCGCCGCGACATCCGTCAGCAGGGCCGCAAAAGATGCCGCCGCTTCCGCCGATGCTGCGATGGCCGCAGCGCTCCCATTGCTGCTCTCTCCGAATCCGACAAAAAGGATCTCGCGGCCTTCGTTGCCCGGCTGTTTCAAATAGTCGATCAGATCAATCAGTATTGCACGGTTCCACGCGCCCTCTGCGCCACTGGCAGGACCACCCGTCATTGTCGACGACAAACGGTCGGCATCGAACAATGCCTGGAACATTTCTGCAGCCGCAGCCCGTTGCGCGTCGTCAAGTGCAGCACCAAGCAGGCCGCTGATGCGTGCGTTTTTCTCCACGCTGTTCAAGGGCACGGCACTGAAGTTGATAAAGCCTTCACTTTCGACCAGACCCTGCGCGACATCGCTGGCGGCAAAGTCGAACACTTCTGTCGGCAAAGCTGTGTTGGGTGTGGCGCTATATGTCGCCATGATGGGCTGGATCAGAGCATAGTCGCCAGAGACAATGTTGAACGGTGTTGGCGCGACCGCAATTCCGCAAGAGCCGGCCACATCAACGACAAAGTTCTGGTTGGCATTTGCCGTGGTTACAACACCCACACTCCCGGGAAATTGACCGATCGATCCGGAAACACCGGCCTCATCCGACATGGTCAGCACGTTCCCAGCAACCTCAAGCCCGGCGGGCTCCATGACAAGACGCTGGAATGCCGACCCCGCCTCGGTATTGGGCGGCAGCTGGAGCGGCAGGATACTGACGTCTGCACCACCGATCTGGGACCAGTTCGTCACCTCACCTGCAAAAATCCGTGCGAGATCATTCACGGAAAGCGCTGTGATCCCCGCATTCGGTGCCACAACAACGGAAAATGATTTCAGGGCAAGCAGTTGTTGTGACAAAGTAGTGCCCATCGCCCAAGCGGACGGCGTGTTGTAGACACGGCTCGCTGTGCCATTAAGAGAAACGGTATCAACTCGAATATCGGCCACTTCATCCGAGGCACTGACCGACAAGGCGGCCCTATCGCCTGTCGTTTGGTCCTCCAGGAGCAATTCCCCGACCGATGTCAGATCGGCGGTTGTATTGCCAGCGTTGGTCACCGCGAAGGCTCCGGTAATGGTCCGGTGCAACGTGCCATAACCGGGTGAGGCGAAACCGACAGAGAGTGTATCAACAGCACCGGCGATCACAGGGACTGCATTTCCGACAACGCCCTGAAAGGCGGATTCCGTCAAACCGAAATCATTCGATGCGATGACGTCAAGGCAGGCGTTGCCATAGCAAATGACCTCGGACGCCGGCACAGCCACGCGGCCCACCGTTGTATCGACCTGAACCATCACACCGTTAAAACCGACAATCTCACCCTGCACATTGATGAATTCGTCCAAGGAACGTAACTCAACCGCCTGCGCAAAAAGCGCTGCTGGCGCGACAGTACAGAACAGCGTCGTGGCAAATCGTGAAATCATTTTATTCAAAGCTCCAGCAATGCATCAGCGGATATATCTTGGGACAAGACCATGCAAAACGGGCGAAACTAGGGAAATGCTGACAACGATTGGTTAATTGTGCTACTTCGCGCAACAATCATAAAGCCCTTTACTTAAAGGTTTTCTGAAATTGCAGTGCATTAGCGCAGTCAGCCTTTCCACAGTCTCGCCACATTCCGAATAGTTTGCACTCACAGCATCATAACACAAGGCGTGGAATCGCGCTTTGAGGCACCATTATCGTTTCTAAAGCGGGTCTTAGCCCTCATCCGGATCACCAAACCCGAGCATGGGTGGGGAGTTACGCTGCAACGCGGCAAAATCGAACAGCTTAGGATCAAGCAAATGTGACGGGCGCGCGTTCATCAAGGCGCGGAACATCACCTGCCTGCGGCCCGGGCTATTCTTTTCCCAACCATCAAGGATTTGTTTGACCTGCTGGCGCTGCAATCCGTCTTGCGACCCGCAAAGATCACACGGAATGATCGGATAATTCATTGCAGCCGCAAATTTTTGACAGTCAGACTCGGCCACATGCGCCAGAGGTCGGTAGAGGAAAAGATCACCCTCTTCGTTCACCAGTTTTGGAGGCATTGTTGCCAGACGGCCACCATGGAACAGGTTCATAAAGAAGGTTTCGAGAATGTCGTCGCGGTGATGACCCAGCACGACCGCAGAACAGCCTTCCTCACGCGCAATCCGGTAGAGGTTGCCGCGGCGCAAACGCGAACAGAGCGCGCAGAATGTCCGGCCTTGCGGGACTTTATCCATCACGATGGAATAGGTATCCTGATACACGATGCGGTGGGGCACACCCATCTTTTCCAGAAACTCCGGCAGGACAGTTGCCGGAAATCCAGGCTGGCCCTGATCAAGATTGCAGGCCACCAGTTCAACAGGCAACAGGCCACGCCATTTCAGCTCATAGAGCACCGCCAGGAGTGTATAGCTGTCCTTGCCCCCTGAAAGGCAGACCAGCCACTTGGCGTCACGCTCGATCATGCCGTATTGCTCAATCGCTTCGCGTGTATACCGCACAATCCGCTTGCGCAGCTTCTTGAACTCGGTTGTGGTCGGGGCACCGTAAAACAGCGGGTGGATTTCAGATTCATCTAGCATGTTTTCGATATGCCAGAACGCAAGTGGTCTGCCTAGAGGCATCCGAAACCGAT
>CAYZKE010000308.1:0-4591 GCA_964478505.1 uncultured Loktanella sp. | reverse complement strand
GTGTCGTTGGCAAGATCCTGATCGCCGAAGGCACGGAAGGGGTGAAAGTGAACACACCGATCGCAATCCTTGTGGAAGAAGGCGAAGACGTGCCCGCCGCTGATGCGGCCCCTGCTGCCGAGGCCAAAGAAGAAGCGGCACCTGTCCCGACGAAAGCCCCTGCTGTTGCTGCACCTGCGGCACCAGTTGCGGATGCGACGCCTGACTGGGATGCAGATGTCGAGGTCAAGCAAACCACCGTGCGTGAAGCCCTGCGCGATGCGATGGCCGAAGAAATGCGCCGTGATCCCGACGTGTTCCTGATGGGTGAGGAAGTTGCCGAGTATCAGGGTGCCTATAAGATCTCACAAGGTCTGCTGGATGAATTCGGCGCCAAGCGCGTCATCGACACCCCCATCACCGAGCATGGTTTTGCCGGGATCGGTGTGGGTGCCGCCTTTGGCGGGCTGAAGCCGATTGTGGAATTCATGACGTTCAACTTCGCCATGCAAGCCATTGACCACATTATCAACTCTGCCGCCAAGACGCTTTATATGTCTGGTGGTCAGATGGGTGCGCCGATGGTATTCCGCGGGCCGAACGGTGCTGCCGCCCGCGTGGGTGCGCAACACTCTCAGGACTATGCGGCATGGTATATGCAGATCCCCGGTCTGAAGGTCGTCATGCCCTACTCGGCTGCGGATGCAAAAGGTCTGATGAAGACCGCGATCCGCGATCCCAACCCTGTGATCTTCCTCGAGAATGAAATCCTTTACGGCAAATCATTCGATGTGCCGGTGATGGATGATTTCACCATTCCCTTTGGCAAGGCCAAGATTGAACGCACGGGCGATGATGTGACTATCGTGTCCTTCGGGATCGGTATGACCTATGCGCTGGCGGCGGCCGAAAAGCTGGCCGAAGAGGGCATCAATGCCGAGGTCATCAACCTGCGGACGCTGCGTCCGATGGATACGGCGACAATCCTGAATTCCGTGCGCAAGACCAACCGCTGTGTGACCGTTGAAGAAGGCTGGCCGCAAGGCAGCGTCGGCGGCTATATCAGCAGCGTGATCATGCAAGAGGCGTTCGACTACCTCGACGCGCCGGTGATCACCTGCACAGGTAAAGACGTCCCGATGCCCTATGCTGCCAACCTCGAAAAACATGCTTTGGTGACCGCCGATGAGGTCGTGGAAGCCTGTAAAAAAGTAACCTACCGTTAAGGAGACCGCGCAATGCCAACAGAAATCCTGATGCCTGCCCTGTCCCCCACGATGGAGGAAGGCACGCTGGCCAAGTGGCACGTCAAAGAAGGGGACAAAGTGTCCTCCGGTGACATTATGGCCGAAATCGAGACCGACAAAGCCACGATGGAGTTTGAGGCCGTCGACGAAGGTGTGATGGGTAAAATCATCGTGCCCGAAGGCACCGAGGGTGTGAAGGTCAACGACGTGATCGCCGTGTTGCTGGAAGAGGGCGAAAGTGCGGATGATATCGGCACAGTCACGTCCGGTTCATCCGCCGCTGAAGCGCCGTCTTCACCTGAACCCGCGCCGAGTGCCGCACCAGCGGCCGAGAAGCCTGCGGCGGCCCCTGCCGCGCCGACAAAGGACGGCGAGCGGATCTTTGCAACGCCGCTGGCGCGCCGGATTGCGGCGGACAAAGGCCTTGATCTGACACAGATCAGCGGCTCTGGCCCGCATGGCCGGATCGTCAAGGCCGATGTCGAAAACGCAACAGCAGCACCAAAAGCTGCCGCACCTGCGGCGAAAGCCGATGCGCCTGCGGCTGCGGCTGGTGCAGCAATGGCTGCGGGTCCTTCAACCGATGCTGTGCTGAAGACCTATGCGGATCGTCCGTTCGAAGAGGTCAAACTGGACGGGATGCGCAAAACGATTGCCGCCCGTCTGACCGAAGCCAAGCAATCCGTGCCGCATTTCTATCTGCGCCGCGACATCCAGCTAGACGCGCTGATGAAGTTCCGCAGCCAGTTGAACAAACAGCTTGAACCCCGTGGCGTGAAGTTGTCGGTCAATGATTTCATCATCAAGGCCTGCGCACTTGCCTTGCAGCAGGTGCCCGATGCGAATGCGGTTTGGGCAGGTGACCGGACGCTGAAGTTCGAGAAATCAGACGTGGCGGTCGCTGTCGCCATCGAAGGCGGGCTCTTTACTCCGGTGCTGAAAGACGCCGAGATGAAGTCGCTCTCGGCCCTTTCAGCCGAGATGAAAGACCTCGCCACACGTGCCCGCGACCGCAAACTGGCACCGCATGAATACGCAGGCGGCAGCTTTGCAATCTCTAACCTTGGCATGTTCGGCATCGACAACTTCGATGCGATCATCAACCCGCCCCATTCCGCGATCCTCGCGGTCGGAGCAGGCGTGAAAAAGCCGATTGTCGGCGCCGATGGTGAACTGACAGTAGGCACAGTCATGTCGACCACTTTGTCGGTCGATCACCGTGTGATTGACGGGGCCTTAGGTGCAAACCTGCTCAATGCGATCAAGGACAACCTTGAAAACCCGATGACGATGCTGGCGTAAGCTGCTGGTATAAGCATAGAAAAAGGGCGGCCCATTCATCGGGCCGCCCCTTTTTATTTTACCGTTTTCAAAATCTGATCCATGCTCAGGGCCGGCTGTGAACACCCCGCCTCGCCCACAATCTTGGCGGGCACACCGGCCACCGTTTTCATCGGCGGCACCTCTTCGAGCACCACAGATCCTGCGGCGATCCGGCTGCAATGGCCGACTTTGATGTTGCCAAGCACTTTCGCCCCGGCCCCGATCAGCACGCCGTCGCCGATCTTGGGGTGGCGGTCATCGTCCTCTTTGCCGGTGCCGCCCAAAGTGACGGAATGCAGCATCGACACGTTATCGCCCACAACGGCGGTTTCGCCGACAACGATGGAATGGGCGTGGTCAATCATGATCCCCTGCCCGATCCTCGCGGCAGGGTGGATATCCACGCCGAACATCTCGCTTGTGCGCATCTGGATGAAATAGGCCAGATCCTTGCGGTTATGCTGATAGAGCCAATGGGCCAGACGATAGCACTGCACCGCTTGATAACCTTTGAAAAACAGCAAGGGTTTCATAAAGCGGTGGCAGGCCGGATCACGATCATAGGTCGCCACAAGATCGGCGCGCGCCGCGGCGACCAGTTCAGGCATGGCAACATAAGCCTGGTCTGCGATCTCACGCAGAATCTGCTCGGACATTTCGCGTGACGCAAGCTTCATCGAAATGCGATAGGCCAGCGCGCCTTCAAAAGATTTATGGTGCAAGATGCCCGCATAGATCAGCCCGCCCATGAGCGGCTCTGCGTCAATGGCAGCCTCTGCCTCTTCGCAGATGCGTTGCCAGACCGGATCAAACTCGGTGACACTGGGGTTTGGACGCGCCATGGCACTTACCTCGCTGCTTGTTGGTCTTCTGTCTAAAGCAGATAGAGCCTTCAAGCCAAGAACAAAGCTGTGATGCTGTCTGTCACTGAAATTGATGCATGTAAAAGCCGCGCAGTTCCTGCGCCGCGATGGCGAGCGCGTGCAAAGCATCCGGCCCCAATGCCGCAGGGCGCGGTGCAACCGCCCCACGCAGGGCACAGGACATGAGCGTGCCGGTCCCAAAAAGCGGGTGCGGGCGGCCGTGCGCAAGGCGGTAGCGGTCGGCAAGCGTGGCCTTGGCGATCATGTCCCGCATGACCGCCGCGCGTTTCTCGGGCACAATAAACGCCAAGGCACGCGCCGCGGTTTCAATGTCGGCCAGATGAAGCGGCCTCACAGGTAGCGCTCGATTTGCGCTGTCAGCCCAGCGCCAAAGCGCTCCGAGATCTGTGCAACCTCGATGGTGTAAAAGCCCGCGCCGATATCGTTGCTCAGCGCAGTTGCGGTATAGGTCCACTGCGATGTTGCAACGATCTGCTCGCGGCGCAGTTGGCCGGACTTGTAGATGCGCAGGCGGTAGGTCTCGCTATCCTCGCCCAGCGGTATCTCGCCATCGGCCCAGATATCCCCGTCAATGCGGCTGCATCTGATCCATGAGATCACAACATCGCCACCGTTCGACGAGGCGCGCAAATGTGCCACCGGATAGGGCCGCAGGCCATTGCCCGCAAAGGCGTGCGTCTCATAGCGATAGCTGGCGTCGGACATGGGTTGCGCTGCGGGACCAAAGCGATAGTGCCGCGCCGTGCCGCGCGCCGCAGTCGGTAGCGTAATCTGCCCCGGCACCCCGTTCATCAGCACGACCCGTGAGCCCGGATGCCATGTTTGCGGCATCAGACCGCGACTGCCAGCCTGCCCGCGCAGCAGCCCGGAAAGACGGTAGACACCGGTAGAGATCGGTGTCGCTTCTTGGAATTGCAGAATTTCCCAATTGTCTTTTGTTCCGTCACCGATGGCGATGGTATTTGCCCCTGCCAGGACTGCCTCTCGCAGGGCCGAAGTGACCGTTCCGTTGATCAGCGATACTTCGACACCCGCCTGACGGTCCCATATGCCCACAGGACCCCGTGACAGCGCCGTTTGGGTGACACCGACCGTGGCCGGTTCGTTCAGGGTGCTTTGCAAAGCATAGTCGCTGTCCTGCGGTGCCCCGTAAAGCGC
>CAYZKE010000307.1:0-4621 GCA_964478505.1 uncultured Loktanella sp. | reverse complement strand
GTGCTGTCCTTGCCGCCGATAAACTGCACATCATCCACCATCAGCACATCGACCGAACGGAAGAGCTGTTTGAAGTCCATCATCTTGCGTTCGCGCAATGCTGTAATGAAGCGATACATGAACTGCTCGGCAGAGAGATAAAGCACGTTCAATTCCGGCGAACGCAGCTTCAATTCATGCGCGATCGCATGCATCAGGTGGGTTTTGCCCAGCCCGACGCCGCCATAAAGAAACAGCGGGTTGAATGTAACAGGACCGCCTTCGGCGACGCGGCGGGCGGCCGCATGGGCCAGCTCGTTCGGTTTGCCGACGACAAAGGTGTCAAACGTGAACCGGCTATCAAGAGGCGCACCTGATCCGGCTTCGGGTTCGGGGGATTTTCTGGCCGTTTTGGGTTTGGCTGTCGGGCGCATTTGCGACGGGACACGGAATTGCAGGCGCTGGACCTCTTGGCCCAGATTATTCATGTGGTACAGGATCTGATCACCGAAGTTCTGTGAGACATAATTCCCGATAAAATTCGTAGGCACGTCAAATACGGCGACACCGTCAGCCAGTTCCTTGAATTCGAGCGGTTCAATCCAGCTGGAATAGCTGTTCTTCCCCAGTGCACTCTTCAGAGCAGCCAAAACCGTCGCCCAAATTTCATTCGTCATTTTATGCCTTTGTCCCACATTCACAGCTACTTCGTGAGGCGCGAAAATCGCGCCTGCGCCACAATGCCCAGGACAAAAAAGATCACATAGATCAAGCTGCCCAACCTGATCCCAGCGCCTTTTACCCAAAACTATAGACCGAGACGCGCACCTGCATCGCAACGATACAGACAGACGCCAAACGGCAGCTCAACGGGCCACGAACAGCATTCAAAAACCAAAGAGCAGACCTTGGCCCTGACGCAGACACACAATGACATGGGTTCTCAGTTGACACTGAAATCTCCATGGCACCGACGCATGAGATCTGCACTCTGGTGCGGTGAAAAAACCCGTCAACAACGATGTCTTATCACCCGACCAGTCGCAAATCCCCTCATGTCCCCCCGGAACGATGTGAATCGCATCGCCAAAGTAGCAAGGGGTTTGGGACCGCTTCAACATAACATCGCGCTTGACTCAGCGATTGTCGGAAAAGAATCTCTTGGCGCTTTGAAATGTCTCATTTTCTGCGCAGGCAGACCACAGTGAAACAAAAAAAGCGCGCCCAGTCTGGACGCGCTTGAATTTTTTAGTTTTCGCCGATTGCGGCAGAATCAACCGACAGATTTGACGCGTGACGCCAGACGGGACATTTTGCGTGCCGCTGTGTTCTTGTGCATGACGCCCTTGGTCACGCCGCGCATCAGCTCGGGCTGAGCCGCCTTCAGAGCCGCTGCTGCGGCTTTTGGGTCGCCGGATGCAATCGCTTCTTCAACAGCGCGCAGATATGTACGGATGCGTGAACGACGCATCTTGTTTACTGCAAAGCGTGCTGCGTTCTGACGGGCGCGTTTTTTCGCCTGAGGTGAGTTTGCCATGTGTTCGTTTCCTAGCTGGGCCTTGATTGGGCCAAATTGAATATCATTCGCGCATCAAGCCCAAGCCCCGGGTTTTCGAACCGGTGATTCTGGCCAAAGCGGGCCTCACGCGCATGTATGGCGCCGCGTTTAAGCGAGACAACACAGCGTTTCAACCCCTAATTACAAGGCAACGATCCCGACTTGGCCTGTTAAAAGGCCACTTTTGAATGGTCCTGATAAAGGTAGAGCAGATCAAGCAAGACCACTTTCTCGTCAATCAAGGTGTAGTAGAGATCAAATCGCTGTTGATCGCTTATCTCTTCATCCACGGCAACGAGATTGAGTACAGGCTGATTGCGCAGCCAGATATTGCCAATCTCTTCCAGCTTGTCCGCGATCCCGGGGGTCTGCGGCGGCAGAATGCTCATCTGCGGCAAACCGTTGCTCAGGGCGCTCAAGGTGCCATTGTAGGCCTGGATCGTCTGCTTGAGCTCATGAGCGATTGTCTCGTCCATCCCTTCCGACCAGAGCAGGCAGGCCTGAAGTGCCATTTGTTGATTCAAAGTGACCAGACGGCCCGCGAGATGGATGAGCATGATATCCCGCGCCTGGATTTCAGCCGAGCTCGAATACTGTGCGTCCAGCATTGTCGCCAATTGATATGTTTGCTCGCGAAGGTCATCCGATGCTTGCGTGAGGATCAAGGCCGCGTCTTTGTCGGTTGGCGTCTCCAAGAGCCGTCTTGCCGCCTGTTGTGCAGGGGCCCAAGTCGCGCGCAGTTGTTCAATTTCGGCAATTGTCTTGCGGCGTGTTTCAGGTGTTTCGATCCCCCAAAAGATATCACCCTCCAAGAGCGCGTTCAGCACTTCTTCCACCTGCGCATCGCCAACAGCAAGGAGCTCTGCCGCATCTGCGACATTGACCTGATTGTGCAGGTGGCAGGCCGCAGCAGGCACAGCCTGCGTCCAAGACAATAGCACTTGAGCAGCTGTAAGCCGGTTCGCAACGCCCGTATCCTGAATGATGGACTGCGCACTGCCTGCGGATTGAAAGGAAGAGTCAGCGTAAAGGCCACCGACCGGCATGATCATGGCGCCCGTCAGGAAGACGGAAGCCAGCAAAGAAGAATATCGCATAATTTTGGCCGCTTTAGTTGTTTCACGCCACCACCCGCGGCCCGATCTACGCAACCTGCGGCCGATGGTCCATGACCTAAATCAAGTGCGCGGATTGCAGACACGACTGCCGCGTGGATTTGAAGGTCCAGGTCTACTTATCGCGGAATTGCGCTTCACGTTTTTCGGTAAAGGCCGCCATGCCCTCGGCTTGGTCCTCGGTTGCGAAGAGCGACTGGAACAGCCGCCGCTCATAATTCAGACCTTCGGCAAGGGTCGTTTCATAAGCACGATCTACCGCATCTTTTGCTGCCATCGTCGCAATCTGCGATTTTTCGGCAATCTTTTCTGCAGCCGCTTTCGCTTCGCTCAGCAGTTTCTTGGCGGGAACAACACGGCTCACAAGACCGCTGCGCTCGGCCTCTTCGGCGTCCATGAAGCGGCCTGTCAGATGCATGTCCATCGACTTGGATTTGCCCACATAGCGGGTCAGGCGCTGGGTGCCACCGATACCGGCAATCACACCAAGGTTGATCTCGGGCTGGCCGAATTTGGCATTGTCCGCAGCAATAATAAAGTCGCACATCATCGCCAGTTCACATCCGCCGCCCAGCGCATAGCCTGCAACAGCGGCGATGATGGGTTTGCGGGTGCGATTGAAGCGGTCGGTTTCATTCTCGAAGAAACGCTTGGTGTACATCTCGACGAATGTCTTGTCGGCCATCTCAGAGATATCGGCACCTGCGGCAAAG
The DNA here is from genome assembly GCA_964478505.1 of uncultured Loktanella sp. Classification (GTDB taxonomy): domain Bacteria; phylum Pseudomonadota; class Alphaproteobacteria; order Rhodobacterales; family Rhodobacteraceae; genus Yoonia. The sequence continues at coordinate 1,256 of CAYZKE010000307.1, read as the reverse complement.
GCCTTCTCGGATCCGGTGATGATGATGCAACGCACCTTCTCGTTCGCATCCGCCTCTTCCAATGCGGTGCAAAGTTCGCCCAGAAGTTCGCTGTTGAGCGCATTCATTGCGTCTGGTCGGTTCAGCGTAATCGTTGCGACACTGTCGCTAATATCTACGATGATCTTGTCAAAGGCCATTCTGCTCATCCTGTTGCACCGGTCAGAGCCCAAGGCTTAGCAAAGCGGGCGGGCGGATCAAGCTATCTTTGGCATTGCGGACAAAAGAAAGATGATCGGCCCGATTGGACGATTCGGGTGATTGTCTTGTCACATCCGTGGGTTACACAAGGTTTGCCCTCGCGGTCGTAGACCTGAAAAACATGCTGGAAATAACCCAGCTCGCCATCAGATTGGCGGTAATCGCGCAGGGATGAGCCGCCCGCGGCGATCGCTTCGGACAAAACATCGCGGATCAGCGGGACCAGCGACGCCACACGGGCGGCGCTGATACGTCCCGCTTTGCGCGCGGGGTGGATACCTGCGCGAAACAGCACTTCGCACACATAGATATTGCCCAGCCCCGACACGATCCGCTGATCCAGCAGCGCCGATTTAATGGGCGTGTTACGCCCTTTCAGCCGTTCGATCAGATAGGTTTCGTTGAACACATTGCCCAAAGGCTCCGGCCCCAGATCACGGATCAGCCAGTGATCTTCCTGGCGCGCTGTCGCCATCAGGTCCATCGCGCCAAAACGGCGGGCATCATTGAAGGTAATGCGCGCGCCGTTTTCCATATGGAACACAACATGATCATGTTTGGCGGGTGCCGGATGAGGGTGATGGAATTCACCGATCATCTGCCCCGATACCAACATGCGTCCCGACATGCCAAGGTGGATCAAGAGCGTTTCCGCGCTTTCCAGATCAACAAGGATGTACTTCGAGCGCCGCCGCAGTCCCAGTACCCGCTGCCCCGTCAACCGCTCGGCCATCCGCTCGGGAAAGGGCCAGCGCAGATCGGGGCGGTTTACCTCGGCGCGCGCAATCACAAGGCCCTCCATCACGGGGGCAATACCGGCTTTGACAGTTTCGACTTCGGGCAGTTCGGGCATTTTATGTCATCTGTTTTTGCTGTGGCCCACTACATAGGCATTGCCGCGCCCCTTGTCGTCCCCATTCGTGCGCCGTGGCACATTGACAGTTTGTCTATTTCGTCGCTTGGGTATAACCCCTTTCGGGACAGTATTCAGGCGAAAGCATGACATGACCGACAAG
>CAYZKE010000306.1:0-4664 GCA_964478505.1 uncultured Loktanella sp. | reverse complement strand
CCAGCTTCACCCCGCCAAACCACCGCGTCACCACGATGATGTGGCCTTCCAGCCCCTCGCGCTCCAGCATCCGCAGGATCACCATGCCTGCGCCGCTTTCGCCGTCGTCATTTTTCAGGGGGCCGTCGGGCAGCAGAACCGCCCATGTATTATGGGTCGCTTTGGCGAATTTCTTGCGGCGGCACAGCACCTTCACAAAGGCCCGCGCCTCATCGGCACAGGCGACAGGACCACCTGCGACCGCGTATTTCGAGCCGCGGTCGCTCAATGCATTTTCGATGATCTTCAGGACCTTGTCCTCGGATCAGGAAGTTACCTCACGCGCAGCACCATGGCTGCAGCCGCTGCCCATGGCAGGCACGGCCGACTGGGACGTGGACGCACAGGCGCCGGCGCTCGCATCCCATGCGGTGCCTGCAGGGCAGGTCTGGGTTTGCGCGACAGGCTCTGTCGGGGTCGGAAGAGTAGTATCTTGGGCAAAAGCTGCTGCTGGCAGCATCGCGAAGGCAAGTACTGTGAGACGCATAATGTCCTCCTTGGGTGACGATGTGAAAGAATGTTAGCCCATCCCTGCACTTAATCAACAGGCGCAATGTCACAGGCTTGACCCACATCAAGGCGAACGGAGCCTTACTTTGCTACATTCTAGCCATGCAAAGAAGGAGAAGCGCATGCAAGATGCCGTTGTGGCCGACAAGCCCAAACTGCCCAGAACCCGCAAGCCAGCAGGCCTGCCACGCATGGCCCGCCGCCCTTATGAGGCGGAAAAGGCAGAATTGCAGGCAGAGCTTTTGAAGGTCCAGCTTTGGGCGCAAGAGACCGGTCAGCGCTTTGTGCTGCTGTTCGAAGGGCGTGACGCCGCAGGTAAGGGCGGCACGATCAAGCGCTTCACCGAACACCTCAACCCCCGTGCCGCCCGCGTGGTAGCCCTGAACAAACCCACCGACGAAGAACGCGGCCAGTGGTATTTCCAGCGCTACATCGAACATCTGCCCACGTCGGGCGAAATGGTGCTCTATGACCGCAGCTGGTACAATCGCGCAGGTGTTGAGCGGGTGATGGGGTTCTGCAAACCCGAAGAATACCTCGAATTCATGCGCCAGACACCCGAGCTGGAACGGATGCTCACCCGTTCGGGTATCCGCCTTTACAAATACTGGTTCTCGGTCACGCAGGCCGAACAGAAACGCCGCTTTGACGCGCGCGAAACCGACCCGCTCAAGCAATGGAAGCTTTCACCGATCGACAAGGCAAGCCTTGATAAATGGGCGGATTATACCGAAGCGAAAGAGGCGATGTTCTTCTATACCGACACCGCCGACGCCCCCTGGACCGTGGTCAAATCCAACGACAAGAAACGCGCGCGCCTCAATTGCATGCGGCATTTTCTGTCAACGCTGGATTACCCCGGCAAGGATCACACAATCGCCCAAGCCCCGCAGCCCGAGATTGTCGGCAGTGCGCAAAAGGTGATCCATCGGGCAGAGCATATTTTGGGCACAGCCCTGCATCCGGACACGCGCAAGGCAAAGGCCTGACGGCCTACAGCGGGCGTAGGATATCTGTCAGTCTTACGCCCGCGCGCAGCATTTCATCCTCTTGAATGATAAAGAGATCGCACAACGCCTTGTGCGATCATCTGTTCAAGATCTTGCCATGTGTCGCTCAATCCTGCCGCAGCACTGCAAACGTGTCGCGATTTTCGCAATAGTCAGGCGCATGGTCCAGCTTTGGGGCATCCGCCAGCAGACGGTCGCATTTTCCGACCTGTGTGCAACCACGGCAACTGGTGATCATGTCAGCGTATTCGTCGATATTGATCCTGTTTTCATCCAGCGCGGTCGACAGATCGACCTCACAGGCATCGGCCATTTTGATGACACGCCAGAAATGTTCGCGAGCGTCGCCCAAGGTTTGCATCGTTGATCCTCCGGTTGCGGGTAATGCTCTGATAGCATCCCGCCGCAACCGGCACCTTGCGCTAGATCAAGTCAGTAGGACGCGCCCTTTCCAGTGGTAATCGCCTGCACCAGCGATGCCTCGGCCCATGTATCACGCCCGCCGCGCATCCGGATTTCGGTCAGTTGCGCCTGCGCCAGCACCATATCGCCAGAGGCCACATGCCCCTGCCCCATATAGGACCGCGCCAGAAGGTTGTCCGGGTCGGCGGCGAGTGCCGCATCATAATAGGCCATGCCAAGATCGACGCGGCCTGCCTTGCGATGGTTGAAACCGTAATAGGTCAACGCCAGCGGGGCCTCAGGGTTTTCAAGCGTATCCAGCACATCAAGGGCCGCCTGATAGTAGCCCGCATAGGCCAGCTCGCGCACATCATCCAGTCGGGCGCTGTCGTCATTGGTGCTCTCGGCGGGGTCCATGCAGCTTTGTGTCGCCAGATCGAAGACCTCTCCTTCGGCACATTCTGTCGTGGTCTCGGATGGTGTGGGTGGCGTGTCGCTCCCGCCACCTGCGGCAACGGCAGCCATAGGGAACAGGGCGAGGGTCAGTGTCGTCAGGCGCATCGGTTTCTCCATCTTTGTTGGGTGGGGACTTAGCCCGCAATGCAGCTTTGCAAAGAGCGTACCCAAAATGTCGCACAGACCGTTACCACAGAAGGCCCACAATCACACAGACCCACGCAACACCAACCCCGACAGCCGTCACCGCCACAGCCGCCGATCCGCAGTCCTTCGCATGCCTTGCAGCATCGCGCTTTTCTGTGCTGATATCATCCACAACACGTTCGATTGCAGTGTTCATACATTCGGCGGCCAGCACGATAATCCCGCCCATCAGCAGCATACCCCGTTCGCCCGCAGAAAGCGGCAAGATGAACGCCAGCAAGCCAAAGACCACATTTGCCACGAGCCATTGCGACAATGACCCTTCTGTTTTGTAAACATGGGCAAACCCGTCCCAAGACCAGATTGCCCGTTGCCGAACCCGCAAAACCTGTTGCCACATAATTTTAACCTTTCGCGATCTAGACTGAGACTGCGCCATCAGGCTGCGGCTGCCAAGACCTGCTCTGACCCAACGGAACATTTGACCGAACAGGCGAACCGACTAATTTTGCTCTGTCACCAAAAAGGTATCTTCTATGTATCCCACCTACGCCCGCTCGGAACGTATCGCTGATGGCACAATGCATGCGGTGGGCGTGTTGGGTGCGATCACAGGGGCCATTGTGCTGATCATCTGGTCGCTTGGCACAGCAACGCCCGGACAGATTGCCGCGATTTGCGTCTACGGCGCCACGCTTATCGCGACATTCGTCGCCTCGGCCTTTTATCACATGACCCCGTGGGAAGGGATCCGCCCGCTCCTGCGCCGCTTTGATCACGCCGCCATCTATCTCAAGATTGCCGGCACCTATACGCCGCTTGTGGTGATGATCGGCAGCGGCTTTGCCTATGCGGTGCTCGCAATCGTCTGGGGTTTGGCTGTGATCGGCATGACACTCAAACTCTTCTTCTGGCAAACACCCGGGCGTTTCGGACCGGCGCTCTACCTGATCATGGGATGGCTCAGCCTTGCCCTTGTCTGGTCGCTCTGGCCGGTTGTGCCCGTCGCAGCGATGGTACTGATTGCCGTGGGCGGGCTACTCTACACGGCAGGTGTGCCGTTCTACGCGAGCGAGACGCTAAAGTTCTCTATCGCCATCTGGCATGGCTTCGTTGTCGCGGCATCGGCATGCTTTTTTGCTGCTATCGCGATTGCCACAGCGGCGCTGACCTAGAGCCCCGCTGCGACCCTTTGCACGGTGCGCACGCGGTCTGCGTTGGGCGGGTGCGTGCCCAGAAAACGATCCCCCGGATCAGGAATGCGGAAGAAAAACTCCGCCCCCCGCAGCGGATCAAAGCCGGCCGCTGCCGCGATCCGTGTACCCAGCGCATCAGCTTCCAGCTCAAAATCTTTGGAATAGGTGCGCGCCCCCACGCTGGCCCCGATCCGTTGTGCACTCTCGATATCCGCAGCCCCCAGCGCACCGGCCAAAGCCCCCACCAAGAGCCCGCCGACAGCAGCGTTCTGCTGCTGGCGCGCGATATGCCCGCGAATATGATGCGCCGCCTCATGCGCCATGACAAAGGCCAGCTCATCGCGGTTGCGCGCCTCGGCAATCAAGGGCACCGTAAAGCCGATCACCGGACGCCCCGCGCGATCGAGGGTCTGGAACGCATTCACGCCACGTTCGGAACGGGTATCAATCACGATCTGGAAATCACAGTTGGATTGCTGCCGGTTGCTGCGGCAGAATTGTTCTGCCACCGGTTTGACACGGCGCACGACAAATTCGAAATTATCAACTGCCTGCCGCTGGGACAGGCGCGGCGTCACCGGCGCGGCCGCTTGCATCACCGGCTGCGGTGTTGGCGCCTCAACCAACACGGGAGAACAGGCGCTGATAACCGCGCAAAGAACGATGGGCAAAAAACGGATCATGGGGCCTTCGCTGAGAAATTGCTTTAGTATGGAAACTAGCATTTGTCCGCGTCACGGCAACTGTGCAAACAATCGCACGGCACAAGAACCCGCATGACAGGGCATTGCGCAATTGTAAGCCCGCAAATCGCAAGTTAGGCTGGCCCCATGTTTACAATCGAACACGACTATGATGCCACCGTTGTTACCTTGGTTGACGAAGGTGCCGCCCCCCTGAAAGA
>CAYZKE010000305.1:3129-4680 GCA_964478505.1 uncultured Loktanella sp. | reverse complement strand
GAAACGGAACAACTCGGGCAGGCCTTGGCCACTTTGCCCGAAGAACAAAGAAAACTGATCGAACGCGCCTACTTTGGCGAGTTGAGCCACAGCCAAATTGCCGCAGAGACGGGACTACCGCTGGGCACGATCAAATCGCGGATTAGGTTGGCGTTGGATAGGCTACGCCACGCAATGAAATGATGAACGACATGACACAGATAAAACACCACCTGACCGAGCCTCTTTTGATGGGGTATGCTGCGGGAACGCTGCCGGAGGCCTTTAATCTGGTCGTGGCGACACACATCACCATGTGCGACGAATGTCGTGCGGCTTTGGCCGAGTATGACGCCGTCGGTGGTGCCGTTATGATGGATAGCGCCCCGGTTGACGTGGCTGAGGATGCGTTGGCCGCTACACTTGCCATGATTGACGGTGGAAAGTTTGCTGAACAGCCAGCGCCGGTACGCACCAAAGACAGCATTTTTCCCGGTCCTTTGCAGGACTACATCACCGGCGACATTGATAGCTTGAAATGGCGTAAAGTCGGTGGTGGTGTCAGCCAGTTGGTTCTGGAAACCTCCAAAGATGCCAGTGTGCGTCTGCTGCGGATTCCCGCAGGGACCGCTGTCCCCGATCATGGGCACCGTGGGATGGAGCTGACGCTTGTGCTCCAAGGCGCATTTACAGATGAAGAAGACCGCTTCGGCGCAGGTGACCTCGAAGTTGCCAACGAAGATTTGCACCACACACCGGTTGCAGAAGAGGGCGTGGATTGCATCTGCCTTGCGGCGACAGACGCGCCACTGCGGTTTAATGGCTTGGTGCCACGCATCGCACAGCGTTTTATCGGAATCTAATCGACCATCCCACTCCCTATACTCACTAAAAAAGGCGTACCATGCAAAGCTGGGACGCCTTTTTGTTAGCCGTGGCTGTAGTTAGCCCCAGAGCGTGTTAAGCGCCAAGAAGAAGCAGGCAGACAATATCGCTGCCGCTGGCACAGTAATGATCCACGCCGCGATGATCGTCATGAAATGTGACCTGCGGACCAACTTGCGGCGTCGCCGTTCTTCGGGGGCATACATTACGCGATTCGGCATCGTCATACGTGCGTTTTTAATGCGACGTTCCGCATCCCATTCACGGAAGAAACCCACACCAAAAACACCGCCAACGGCGATATGTGTCGAGCTGACCGGCAGGCCAAGCCAACTTGCGACAATGACGGTGATCGCAGCCGAGAGTGCCACACAGTAGGCGCGCATTGGTTTCAGTTTTGTGATCTGGCTGCCCACCACCCGGATCAGTTTCGGGCCGAACAGGAACAGGCCAAAGGAAATACCAAGCGCGCCGATGAACATGACCCAAAGCGGGATCGTGAATGCTGTAAGAAAGTCACCGGATTGCGCGGCCTGAACAATCGCTGCAAGCGGGCCCACTGCGTTTGCCACGTCATTGGCACCATGTGCAAAGCTGAGCAGCGCTGCCGACACAACAAGAGGGATACCAAATAGAACCTTGAGTGATTTGTTGCGGTTCTCCAGCCCCTCGGATTGTTTTTTGATG
>CAYZKE010000305.1:706-3119 GCA_964478505.1 uncultured Loktanella sp. | reverse complement strand
TGACAGGGATCATCACCGCCCAGATAATCAAACCGATGACCGCACCGATCAACAGCGCGGTGGAAAGATCGATCTTCATGAGCGATTTTAGGCCCTTGAGCGCCAGATAAGAGGCAAAGGTGCCGCCCATGATCCCGACAAGCAGAGGCACCCATTTCCGTGCGGCTGCGATCTTGTCATCCTGATAGATGATCCGCGACTTGATGAGCCAAAGGAAACCGGCCGCAATCAGACCGCCTAGCAAGGGTGAAATCACCCAACTGGCCGCAATCGCCCCCATCGTCGGCCAATTTACAGCAGCAAAACCCGCCGCCGCGATCCCGGCCCCCATGACTCCCCCGACAACCGAATGGGTCGTTGAAACAGGCGCACCCACCCAAGTGGCCAAGTTGACCCAGAACGCCGCCGCCAGAAGCGCAGACATCATCGCCCAGATAAATGTCGTTGCGGTGCCCATGCTTTCGGGTGCGATAATGCCCTTGGCGATGGTTGAAACCACGTCGCCCCCTGCGATCAACGCGCCGGCACTTTCAAAAACAACGGCAATCGCAATCGCACCGCCCATCGTCAGTGCGTTGGCACCCACCGCAGGCCCCATGTTGTTTGCAACATCGTTGGCCCCGATATTCAGCGCCATATAGGCACCCAGACAGGCGGCCATGATCACGATAAAAGAATTATTCGCCTCACCAAAGAAAAGGGCAGCCGCCAAGCCCGCGACCACCACAAACAAAAACGCGATGCCTGTCCCGATCAAGGGCCGCGACACATAGTTTGTTGCGAGTTCAAGGTTGGAATAGCGCGCGAGGTCGCGATCCAGCGTATCGAGGTGGCGCGGATCGCCCTCGTTCAAATTGGCCATTTTTGCTCTCCCCAAGGAATTTCGAACAGCACTAGCGGCCTAGGGGCGCAGAAATCAACCTTGTTGCGCGTTTTGAGGGAAGAGATTTGTCATCTGGCGCAAAATAACCTTAAGCTCGCCTTCTCTGACAAGATCGGCGGCCGCTTCGGGCGATACCCATTTCCGTGTGCGCTCATGTGCTTCGGGGAAATCGTAAGACGTCTCTTTCACCTTGACCGGATAGACCAGTGTTTCAACCGGCACCGGCAGGCCTGCACGCATTACTTTGTCATAGGTGTATGTGCCGATAGGCTCTGACGGCGCGTTACTATTGCGCACACCGGCCTCTTCCCAGGCCTCTTGAAGTGCGGCTTCCGAGGTTTGCAACCCATTGATTGGCCAGCCTTTTGGGATGATCCAACGGCCTGTACCACGGCTTGTGACAAGCAGGACTTCCATCTCGGGGCCAGCACCACGATAGCACAAAGCCGCCACTTGCAGGCGTTTTGGGCGCTGGAAAAAAAGGCGCAAGAAATCCCGCCACAGCGAGGTTGAGGGGGTAATCATTCTGAAACCGCTCAAATCTTTATTATATTTTTCAGGGGTTTATACAGGCTACAATCGCAAGATGCAAATCCTGATGTCAGATACCCCGTTAGACCGAGTGATATGTTTCGGTGTTCCCGTCGACTGCGATTGCCTGACCTGAGACGAATTTCGCCGCATCGGATGACAGGTAAAGACAAAGCTGCGCGATTTCCTCTGGTTCGGCAAAGCGACGTAACGAACTGCCAGAGGCGTATTCCTCATAGACATCTTGCGGGGTCACGCCGCGCGCCTGCGCTTCGGCGGCAAGAACCCGGTCCATCCGATCACCGCTGACGGCCCCAGGGCAGATTGCGTTGCACCGGATCCCATAGGGGCCCAATTCGATTGCAATCGTTTTGGTAAAGCCGATCACAGCCCATTTTGCAGCGGCATAGGGCGCGCGAAATGGCGCGCCAAAAAGGCCCGAGGTCGATGAAAGATTGATGATCGCGCCAGACTTCTGCTGTTTCATCACAGGTGCGATCGCGCGGCAGGTGATCATCTGCGCATCCAGATTAACTGCGAGGCATTTTTTCCACTGTGCAAGGTCAAGCGCCTCAACCGGGTCTGCTTGCCCTGCAATGCCCGCGTTATTGATCAAGACATCGCAGCCGCCCAATTGGGCAAGCCCCGCTTGCAACCAGCCATCCAATGCCGCTTCGTCGGTCACATCGACGCAAGACCCGCTGATCCCTTGGGGCAGGCTTTCAAGCGCTGTGTGGTCCTGATCGCAAACGAAAACTTGGGCACCTTGCGCCGCGTATGCCTCGGCGATGACCTTGCCAATGCCGCCTGTGCCGGCGGTGATAAAGACACGTTGCGCCATTCGGTTAAACCTTTGGTGGCATGATGGGGACGACCTTTGTTTCTGGGTCTGGTGCGATCTCTTCAAAATCGAAATGATCCAGACGATGCGCGCGTTTGCCCGCCTTTTCGGCCGAAATTTTGATATCTTCGATGTCTTTCGCGGCTTGGCCGAAATGC
>CAYZKE010000305.1:0-639 GCA_964478505.1 uncultured Loktanella sp. | reverse complement strand
GGGCGACACGATCCAGACGCGCGCGGTAAAACCTTCGCGCACCACATGGGGCAGGCGGCTGTGCAGCTCTGCGTAGACAGCCTCGGAGGGGAGGAACATCAAAGCGCCGTCAGCGGTTTCGCCTTCAATCAGGTAGCTGTCAGAAATCTTTTTGATGTGTGTTCTGATCGCCTGCCCGAAGGTGGTCAACGCGCGTTCGCGTTCCGGCTTTGTCTCGGCACGCATCAGCGCCTCATAGGCCTCAAGCGGGAATTTCGCGTCGACGACGATCGGGCCGGGGGGATTGGGCAGATGGATCAGGCAATCAGGCCTACTGCCGTTAGAAAGGGTCGCTTGCCATGTGTAGCTGTCCGAGGGCAGCGCCTTTGACACGATATCCTGCAGCTGGATTTCGCCAAACGCACCGCGCGTCTGTTTGTTTGACAAGATATCCTGCAACGACAGCACATCGCCCGAGAGTTTTTCGATATTAGTCTGCGCCTTGTCGATGGTCGCCAGCCGTTCCTGCAATTCGGTCAGGCTCTTGGTCGTCTTCTCGGATGATCCGGTCAGCGTGTCCTTCATGCGTTCCTGCATCTCGGTCAACGACCGTGCCGATTTCATCGCGTTATCAGCCAGCCGTTCGGCCATCTGTGCCTG
>CAYZKE010000304.1:0-4786 GCA_964478505.1 uncultured Loktanella sp. | reverse complement strand
CGATTGATAAATGGACAATGTCCTGCATCCTGATCCTTTTCGGGATCGGGTTGTTACTGGGCCTGGCCTCGTCGCCGCCTCTGGCTGCCCGAAACGGGCTGGAGCCGTTTCACTACGTGACCCGACAGGCGATTTTTGGCGGCATGGCGATGATCGTGATGTTTGTCGTCTCGATGATGTCGCCGACGCTGGTGCGGCGTCTGGCGGTCTTGGGGTTCCTGTGCGCCTTTGTGGCTTTGGCCTTTTTGCCGGTCTTTGGTACCGATTTCGGCAAGGGGGCAACCCGCTGGTATTCACTGGGCTTTGCCTCGGTGCAACCGTCCGAGTTTCTCAAACCCGGTTTTGTGGTGATGGCGGCGTGGCTTTTGGCGGCGTCCCAGCAATTGGGCGGACCGCCAGGCAAGGCTTATTCCTTTGTGCTGACGATCATGATCGTTCTGATGCTGGCGCTGCAGCCCGATTTCGGGCAAGCCGCACTGATCCTCTTTGCCTGGGGTGTGATGTATTTCGTGGCCGGTGCGCCAATGCTATTGCTGATTGTTCTGGCTGGTCTCGTCGTCTTTGGCGGAACCATCGCCTATAGTTATTCCGAGCACTTTGCCCGCCGTATCGACGGCTTTCTGTCGCCTGACCTCGATCCCAATACGCAGTTGGGTTATGCGACAAATGCGATCCGCGAGGGCGGATTTTTCGGGGTCGGTGTCGGCGAGGGGCAAGTCAAATGGTCGCTGCCTGACGCGCATACCGATTTCATTATTGCGGTCGCTGCTGAAGAATATGGACTGATCTGCGTTTTGGTCATTATCGCCCTTTATGCCGTGATTGTGGTGCGCTCTTTGCTGCGGCTGATGAAAGAGCGCGACGTGTTTATCCGCCTTGCAGGCACGGGGCTGGTTTGCATCTTCGGGGTGCAGGCGATGATCAACATGGGCGTTGCTGTGCGCTTGTTGCCTGCCAAGGGGATGACCCTGCCTTTCGTGTCCTATGGCGGTTCGTCCCTGATCGCGGGCGGGATCGCGGTGGGCATGCTTTTGGCGTTCACACGCAGTCGGCCGCAAGGCGAGATGGCCGATATCCTGATGCGCAGGGCAAACCGCTGATGGCGCCGCTTCTGATCATTGCCGCTGGTGGCACAGGCGGGCATATGTTTCCGGCACAGGCCCTGGCCGAAGCAATGCTCGAGAAGGGCTGGCGTGTGCATCTTTCCACGGATGCGCGCGGCGGCCGGTACACGGGTGGTTTCCCTGATGCGGTCAAGGTCAATGTCGTCGGCAGTGCGACTTTTGCCCGTGGCGGGATAGTGCAAAAGCTGGTGGTGCCCTTCCGGATTATGGCGGGCATTGCTGCGGCTAAATGGCGGATGTTGCGTGACCGTCCGGCGGTTGTTGTGGGCTTTGGCGGTTATCCTGCGATCCCGGCCATGGCTGCCGCATGGGCGCTGCGGGTGCCGCGGATGATCCATGAGCAAAACGGCGTGCTTGGGCGCGTGAACCAGCTTTTTGCCAAGCGGGTGAACCAGATCGCCTGTGGCACATGGCCGACTGAGTTGCCGGGTGCGGTGGAGGGTGTGCATACCGGAAATCCTGTGCGGGCGGCGATTTTGGAACATGCCGGTTCGCCCTATATTCCGCCGGGTGATTACCCCATGTCGATCCTCGTCATGGGGGGGTCGCAGGGTGCGCGGATCATGTCCGATATCGTGCCCCCCGCAATCGCAGCCTTGCCGGAACACATCCGCCGCAATATCCGGGTCAGCCATCAGGCACGCCCCGAGGATCTCGACCGCGTCTCTGCCTATTACGAGGCCGAGCTGATTTCGGCGCAGGTCCAGACCTTCTTTGATGACGTGCCGCGCCGGATGGCGGATGCACAACTGGTGATTTCCCGCTCGGGGGCTTCAACCGTTGCGGATGTCAGTATCATTGGCCGCCCCGCGATCTGGGTGCCCTATGCCGGTGCAATCCGTGATGAGCAGACCGCAAATGCGCGCCAGCTTGTCGAGGCGGGGGCGGCGGTGCTGATGCCTGAGGCGGAATTCGAGGTGGCGACTTTGACGGCCAAGCTGACCGAGCTGTTGTCCGATGAGAAGGGCATGCTGCAAATGGCCCAAAAAGCACTGGCCTGTGGTGTGCCGGACGCCACGACGCGGCTTGTACAATTGGTTGAAAATCTGGCAGAGGCGGGCAAGAAATAATGGATGGGAACCCTGTGATGAGCGCTGCAACCAAACTGCCACTTGATGTGGGCCCAATCCATTTTGTCGGCATTGGCGGGATCGGGATGTCCGGCATTGCCGAGGTCTTGCTGAACCACGGCTATACGGTTCAGGGGTCTGATCTGAAGGCATCGAAGATCACGGACCGTCTGAAGTCACTGGGTGCGATAATCTTTGAAGGTCAGCGTGCGGATAATCTTGAAGGTGCGGAAGTGGTTGTCATTTCCTCTGCCATCAAACCGGGCAATCCTGAACTGGACGCGGCCCGCGCCAAAGGTTTGCCTGTGGTGCGCCGCGCCGAGATGCTCGCCGAACTGATGCGTCTGAAATCGAACGTCGCAGTTGCCGGAACCCACGGCAAGACGACAACGACCACCATGGTTGCGGCACTCTTGGATGAGGGCGGGATTGATCCGACAGTCATCAATGGCGGCATTATCCATGCTTATGGCTCGAACGCACGTATGGGGCAGGGCGAGTGGATGGTGGTTGAGGCCGACGAGAGCGACGGGACATTCAACCGTTTGCCCGCGACCATCGCGATTGTCACGAATATCGATCCTGAACATATGGAGCATTGGGGAACGGAAGAGGCGCTGCATAAAGGCTTCTACGACTTCGTGTCGAATATACCGTTCTACGGGCTCGCTGTCTGCTGCACGGACGATTCCGACGTGCAGTCTTTGGTGGGCAAAATTACCGACCGCCGTGTGGTCACCTATGGCTTCAATGCCCAGGCCGATATCCGCGCCATAAACCTCACTTATGCAGCAGGTGTCGCGCATTTTGATATCGCGCTGCAGGCCGAAGGCGCGCTGATCGAGGATTGTGAACTGCCGATGCCGGGGGACCATAATGTGTCGAACGCTTTGTCGGCTGTGGCGGTCGCCCGTCACCTTGGCATGAAGAAAGAGGAAATCCGCGCAGCGCTGAAAGGGTTCAAGGGCGTGAACCGCCGCTTTACCAAAGTTGGCGAAGTGAACGGCGTCACAATCATTGATGACTACGGCCACCACCCTGTTGAAATCGCCGCCGTTTTGAAAGCGGCGCGTCAGGCAACCGACGGGCGCGTGATTGCTGTGCACCAACCCCACCGCTTTACGCGCCTGTCGCATCACTTTGACGAATTCTGCGCCTGCTTCAACGATGCCGATGTTGTGGGGATCGCCGAGGTCTTTTCGGCAGGCGAAGCCCCGATAGAAGGTGCGAGCCACCGTGATCTTGTTGCCGGTCTGATCCGGCATGGCCACCGTCACGCCCGCGTGGTGGAAAGCGAAGATGATCTGGAACGACTTGTCCGCGAACAGGCCGGTCCGGGTGATATGGTCGTCTGCCTCGGGGCAGGGACGATCAGCACTTGGGCCAACGCATTGCCTGCGCGCCTGAACGCGTGACAGACCCCGTTATTCTGATCGGGCTTTGGGTCGTGCTGGCCTTTGCTTTGTCGGCTTTTCCGTCAAACGACAATCATTGGCGGCGGGCCTGTGTGCTGCTGGCAATCGGCGTGCCGCTTCTGGCTTGGATTACAATCCAGCACGGGCTTTTCATGGGATTGCTGGGTTTGGCAGTTGGAAGCCTCGTGCTGCGCTGGCCGGTCTACTATCTGTGGCGCTGGATCAAGAACAACATTGCGAGGTCATAGATGACGGACCTTTGGATATTCCTTGGCATGCTGCTCTGCGCGTTGGTCCCATTCGCGGCGCTGACAAGGTTCATGCGGGCAGGGCAGTCCGGTCTTTCACTCAGCATCGTGTCAGCCATCGGTGCTTTGCTGGTCATCGCGATTTACGCGAGCGGTCGTCCCTTTGGCGTTGATCCTGTGCTTGCCATGACTGTTGCGATGCTCGCCTGCGTGCCTGCGCTTCTGGGCGCTTTGGCCGGGGCGCTTCTGGGATGGTTGCTGCGCCGTCGGGATGACCGTCTGCTATAATGGGCGGCTGGCTATCGCATAGATTTCCATAAGCGCTGAAAATAATTATTGAACATCGTTCATCATGCGCATCAATATTGAACAATGTTCACAAAAGGGTAGAATCATGGGTAGCGAAGAAATTGCATTGATCGGGATCGGGTGTTGCAGCTTTCTTATTCCCCTGGGTCTGACCCTTTTGGCAGGTTTGCGCAGACGCAAGATGGCACTGGCCGCGATGACCGTCCTCTGGGCGGGATTTACCGTGCTCATGTTTTATCAGCTAAGCATCACCGGAGGATGGGATGCACTTCTATATATCTTTCTGCTGCTCTTTGTTAGTGCACCGGCGGCAGTGGGCGGACTGATTGGCGGCCTTGTTGGATGGGCCAGAGCGGATCAGGCTTGGCCAGAAGAGGCAACACATTCCGAATTGGCCGGCGGTGTTGATGAAAAAGGGCCGAGGCCATGACTTTTGGTGATTATATGGCATACGGAATCCCATTTTCCATCTTTCTTGCCACGGGTTTTGGCAACTACTGGTTGGCGAGGCGCCACCTCTTCACTGGCATCAAGATCTACTGGATTGCCTGGGTCCTCTTCACGGTTGGCATGCTTTCTGGCATGGCCGCACTAGGAACTTGGGATGGACTGCTTTATGT
>CAYZKE010000303.1:0-4786 GCA_964478505.1 uncultured Loktanella sp. | reverse complement strand
GCCCCAGTTTCGCCCATGTCATCTGCCCCGAAAGAATACTGATCAGCCCCGTGCCCGCGGCCCCCACGGCTGCAGCTTCCGTCGGTGTAAAGACACCGATATAGATACCGCCTACGACGACCACAAAGATCGTCAGGACGGGCCAGACCTTGCCCAGCGCGACCAGACGCTCAGACCACGGCACGCGGTCCTTGACCATCGCGGAATTGGGCGACACGCGCATCCAGACCGAAATCGCGATGATATAACCGAGTGCCGCCAAGATGCCCGGCACCAGAGCGGCCACGAACAGCTTTTCGATATTTTGCTCGGCCAGAATGGCGTAGATCACGAGAATCACCGACGGCGGGATCAGAATCCCCAAGGTCCCCCCTGCCGCCAAAGCGCCCGTTGCCAAGGATCCGGGATATCCGTAGCGCTTCAACTCGGGCAGTGCCACCTGCCCCATCGTGGCGGCGGTTGCCAGAGAGCTGCCGCAAATTGCACCAAAGCCGGCACAGGCACCGATCGCCGACATCGCCACACCGCCGCGGCGGTGGCCAAGGAAACTTTCGGCCGCGCGGAACAGCGAGGCCGACATGCCCGACAGGGTCGCAAACTGGCCCATCAGCAAGAACAGCGGAATAATCGAATACGAATAGTTCGAGAACGTGCCATAGGTCACATTCTTGAACGCATTCAGCACCGGCAGCGAGGTGCCGTAAATCAGATATGAACCGCAGACGCCGACAGCCATCATCGACAGGGCAATCGGAACCCGCAAAAACACCAAAAGCAGAAGGGCCGGAAACGACCACAGGGCCAGCGCGAGATCGCTCATGACTGGGGCTCCATTTGGGCGTTTTTCCAGATCAGCCCACGTGCGGACCGGATCACACAAAATGCGGCAACAAGCGCAAAACCAACCGCCCCCACCAGACAGGCGGCATAGCCGATCCAGACAGGGATTTGGGCAATCAGGGTGGTTTCGCCATAACGCTGTTTATCCAGCAGGCCCAACCAAAGCCGATGGGCAATCAGCGTCGCCAGAACCAGCATGCCCACATCAATCAAAACATTCAGAAACCGGTTCATGATATCGGGCAATGTCGATTTGAACAGATCGACAGCCGCATGGGAGTTCATGTACTGACACCACGGCAAAAAGGCAAAAATCGCGGCCCCGACGGCAATCTCGGTATAGTCATAGATGCCACGGATCGGGCCACAGCAGACACCGGCTGAAAACAACGCGCGCCCGGCAATTGACACAACCGTCAGCACCACAATGGCCAAGAGCAACGCACCCCCCGCAAGCGCCAGAAGGCGTGCCACTCCTCCAGCCATTCGTGAAAGCATCAGATACATTGCACCCTCCCAAGCGCAGCAAAAATCCGGGCGTCTTTGCAGGCGCCCGGATCAATCGGTAAAACTGCTAGCCCGCAAGCATCGCTGTTTTCTCGTCGATCAGCTGTTTTGCGCGGTCAATCAGCGCCTGACCATCAATGCCTTTGGCATCCATTTCAGCAACCCATCTGTCGATGACCGGCTGTGCGGCTTCTTTCCAGCGCGCCACCTCGGCTTCATCCAGCGTGATGATGTTGTTGCCTGCATTCACCGCAATCTCGCGACCTGGTGCATCATAGTCGAACATCACCTGCGAGAAGGCCTGCGCCATCGCCGCACCGCTTTCGGCATCGAGGATTTCACGCAGATCATCTGGCAGCGCTTCATAAGCGGACTTGTTCATCACCATGATGATCGTCGCGGTATAAAGCGCCTCTGGTCCACCGAATTCGGTGTGGTTGCTGACAAGTTCCGTCAAACGGATCGACGGTGTCACTTCCCATGGAATAACCGTGCCGTTGATGACACCTTTGGACAGCGCCTCGGGGATTGCGGGCAGCGGCATACCGACAGGTTCGGCACCCAGCTCGGACAGCAGATCGTTGATAATGCGGGTTGGACCGCGCAGAGTTTTGCCCGCCATATCCTCGAGCCGGGTAATCGGCTCTTCCGAGTGGATCAGGCCCGCGCCGTGGACCCAACCGGCCAGCACTTTGAAGTCGCCGTATTCGCTTTCGGCAAAGTCTTCTTCGATCATCTGCTGGAATGCCAGTGAGGTGGCGATCGAATCTTTCATGATGAAAGGCAATTCGAACACTTCGGTCCGCGGGAATCGTCCGGGGGTATAGCCCACAACAGACATCGCGATATCGACGACACCGTCACGCGCCTGATCAAGCAACTCCGGCGGACGCCCGCCAAGGGCCATCGCGTCAAAGTGCTGGATGCGCAAACGCCCGCCCGAGGCCGCCTCAAGACGCTCACCCCAAGGTTTGAACGCAGCGGCAGGCAGCGGTGCGACAGGCGGCAGGAACTGGTGGAACCGCAAGGTCGCATCCTGTGCAAAGGCCATATGCGGTGCCGCACCAACGGCAAGTGCGCCGGCTGCCGTGGTTTTCAGAAAGTCTCTTCTTTTCATGGTATCTCCTCCCAAAGATTGTCAGTTAGTGCGTCGTGCGTTTTTCACACTGCGCGTTGATCCAGCCTCTTGTCACCTGAATTTTGGCTCCCGCTTCTCAAGAAAGGCGCGCAGCCCTTCTTTTGCGCCATCAGATGACTGAGACATTGCTGCCGCAAGGCTCTCGGTAAAGAGCCCGTCACTCCGCGACATATCCCCGATACGCGAAATCGCATTGATCATCAGGTAATTCGAAAACGGCGCGTTATCCGCGATCCGGCGGGCCAGCTTTTGCGCAAGGGCGAGGCCCTCGCCTTCTTCAACGGCATAATGTGCCAACCCCATCGCCAGTCCATCGTCGGCCCCGTAACTGCGGCCCGTCAACATCATCTCGCGCATCCGGTCAGCGCCCAGAATCCGCCCCACCCGCACGGTCGCCCCACCGCCCACAAAGATACCGCGCCGCCCTTCTGGCAGTTGAAATCGCACCGATGGTTCGGCAATGCGCACGTGAGTCGATGTCGCAATTTCAAGCCCGCCACCAATGACCGCACCGGTCAGAACCGAGATGACAGGCAAGCCGCCAAACTCGATCAGCTCGGACACGCGGTGCCAGTTGCGCGAATGGTAAACGCCGGGGATCGGTTTGCGGCTTTCATGTTCGGCCAGATCAAGACCGGAACAGAAATGCCCGCCTTCGCCCCGTAAAATAACGGCATTCACGCCCTCTGGGGGGGTGGAGAAGAAAGCATCGAGCGCATCGACAAGCGCATCATTCATCGCATTGCGCTTGTCAGGACGGTTGAAAACGATGGTCGCAATATCGCCGTCCACGTCAACGCGCGTGACAGAGGTATCCAGCTCCGAAGACCGCATCATTCTATCCGTAAAAACTCACTTCTGAAAACTGTTGTATAGGTTAACAGTTTTGCTGTATATCTTTTTTTGCACGAACTGGTCATGCGGGAGGTTTACATGGTCGATTTCGCCTCGGTGAAAGCAATTGATTTTCACACCCACGCAGAAGAACCCTGCTGTGACCATCGCGATGACGGGTACAATGAATTCCAGGCGGGCATGGCCGCCTACTTCAAAAATCCCGCAGGCGCGCAGGGCATGTTGCCCACCGTGCAGGACACCGCCAACTACTACCGCGAACGCAATATCGCCGCCGTAATCTTTCCGGTCGATGCAGAACGCGAAACCGGATTCCGGCGGTACTCCAACGAAGAAGTCGCGAAAATCTGCGCCGAGAACGACGATATCCTGATCCCCTTTGCCTCCGTTGATCCGCACAAGGGCAAGGCCGGCGCGCGCGAAGTCCGCCGTCTGGTGCGCGAATTCGGCGTGCGCGGTTTCAAGTTCCACCCCACGATGCAGGGGTTCTTTCCCAACGACCGCGACACCGCCTATGCCGTGCTTGAAGCCTGCGCCGAAGAAGGGGCGATCACGCTTTTCCACACCGGGCAGACCGGTGTCGGGTCCGGCATGCGCGGCGGTATGGGAATGCGGCTGAAATATTCCAATCCGATGCACCTTGATGATGTGGCGGTCGACTTCCCCGACATGCCCATCGTGCTGGCGCACCCGTCTTTCCCATGGACCGAAGAAGGCCTTGCCGTCGCCCAGCACAAGCCCAATGTCTACTACGACATGTCAGGCTGGTCGCCCAAATACTTCCCCGAGACGTTCGTCCGCTACGCCAATTCGATCCTGAAAAAGAAAATGCTCTTCGGGTCCGACTGGCCCGCGATCACACCGGACCGCTGGTTGGCAGATTTCGAGAACGCGCCCTTCAAAGACGAGGTCCGCCCCCTGATCCTGAAGGAAAACGCCCTGCGCATTTTGGGTGAAAGCGTTTAGGCCCCCACACCGGAAAGGTTGCGACAATGACAAAACAAGCACCTCTGGACGATACGATCACGCTGGACCAACTGGACCGTGATCCTTTTCCGATCTACCGCCGCCTGCGTGCCGAGGCCCCCGTCTTGCGCGTCAAAGCGGCAGGGCGCACCCTTCTGACCAAGGCCAGCGACACCAAATACGTCAAGGACAACCCCGAGATCTTCAGCTCGGACGATCCCAACACCCCCATGAAACGCGCCTTCCGCGCCCATACGCTGATGCGCAAGGACGGCGAAGAACACCGCCGCGAACGCATGGCCATGGCCCCGGCCTTCGCGGCACGCGTGATCCAGAACGACTGGATGCCCCGCTACGAGGAAATCGCACGTGATTATGTCGGCCGCCTGCCGCGCGGCGAGGTGGTTGACCTCTTTTCGATCCTCTCGGGCGCCTACGCCGCGCGCGGCCTTGCGATCCTGCTGGGGATGGAAGAGGCCA
>CAYZKE010000302.1:1864-4808 GCA_964478505.1 uncultured Loktanella sp. | reverse complement strand
ATGTTCATGGGGCGCGAATTGCGCAAACCGGGGTTCATGGGCAAATGGCTGCGCCAGCTTGACCGCCCCCGTATGGAGAAAATCGCTCGCGAAAAGCTTTCGGAACTGGGCCTGATGACGATCCAGAATATCAATCAGGCGGTTGAAACACTGTCTGGTGGCCAGCGCCAAGGTGTCGCCGTGGCGCGTGCCGCTGCGTTTGGATCCAAGGTGATCATTCTGGATGAACCGACGGCTGCCCTGGGCGTGAAAGAAAGCCGCAAGGTGCTTGAACTGATCAAGGACGTGAAAGCGCGTGGTATTCCGATCATCCTGATCAGCCACAACATGCCGCATGTGTTCGAGGTCGCGGACCGCATCCATATCCATCGTCTGGGCAAACGCCTGTGTGTGGTAAAGCCGTCCGAGGTTTCAATGTCCGATGCTGTCGCGCTGATGACCGGAGCGATGACACCTGATGAAATTGCCGCCTGAGACACTTGCCAAGCAGGCGCTCGAGCATGTTTTGCACCTGCCTGACGGGCGCAAACTGATTGCGATCGCAGGGTCGCCCGGTTCGGGGAAATCTACTGTGGCCGAGGCTCTGCACCGGTTGTTGACCGCTGCGGACAGGACGTCTGCGGTGGTGCCGATGGACGGGTTTCATCTGGATAACGCTATCCTGGATGCGCGCGGTTTGCGGGCGCGGAAAGGTGCGCCCGAAACCTTTGATGGCGCGGGTTTCTGCAATCTGGTGCAGCGGATTACGCATGACGTTACAGACGTCGTGTACCCTGTCTTTGACCGGTCGCGGGATATTGCGATTGCCGGTGCGGCAGTCCTTTCAAAAGATGTGGAATACGTGCTCTTTGAGGGCAATTATCTGATGCTTGAGGGTGATCCCTGGGGCCAATTGGCACAATTCTGGACCAGCTCTATCTGGATCGACGCACCGATTGAGGAGCTCGAACGGCGTTTGATGCAACGCTGGCTCGACGAAGGATTCTCTGAGGCGCAGGCGCGTTTCAAGGTGTGGGAAAACGATTTGCCCAATGCGAAAACCGTGCAATCCAACAGCCGTGCGTGCGATTTGGCGCTCTAGTGTAGGCTGAGCGTTTTAGACGCAGGGTCACATACCGCCGAACCGCTGCTTTTGCTTCACAAAATCACAGGACCGGATAATCTCTCCCGAACGCTTTTGGGAGGAAGCCAGTGACAGACCAGACACGCCCTTGGACGGCCTTTTACGGCACGTCCGTACGCAAGACGATCGACGCGCCCGAATTCAGGACAATCGGTGATTTCATCAGTGCGACTGCCGCTCTTTACGGCGACCGCCCCGCCTTCACCACCTGCCTGCCCAATGGTATGAACGGGACGTTAAGCTACCGCCAAGCGGATGAAATGTCCGATGCGCTGGCGGTTTACCTGCGCGAAATCGCGGGTCTGGACACCGGAGACCGTGTTGCAATTCAGGTGCCGAACTGCCTCGCCTATCCGATTGCGGCCATGGCGGTTTTCAAGGCCGGGTGTATTCTGGTCAACGTGAACCCCCTCTATACGCCTGAGGAAATGGCAAAACAGTTCGCCGATGCCGAGCCGTCAGCCATCATCGTGGTCGATATGTTCGCCGAAAAGCTGGTCGAAGCGATGCAAGGGCATCCGATCCCGAATGTCATTGTGACTCGCGTCGCCGAATACTTTCCGGCAATGCCCCGCGGTATCGTGGGGCTGGTCCAGAAATACTGGGACAAGACAATCGCCCCAATCACGATCCCCCACGTCCGCCTGCCAGAGGCCGTTAAGGCGGGCCGCGCAAAACACGCGCAGACGCACAATGCGCTGGAAAGCTATCGCCAGACAATCGACCCCGACGACGTCGCCTGTCTGCAGTACACCGGCGGCACCACCGGTGTGTCCAAGGGCGCGATGCTGACCCACAGCAATATTCTGATGAATATGGAACAGACGATGGAGCTGATCGAGCAGTTCGAGAAGGGCAAGGAAGTCGCCCTCACTGCACTCCCTCTTTATCACGTCTTTGCCTTTACCGTGAATTTTCTGGGCATGTTTTCGCAGGGCGCGCACAACATTCTGATCCCGAACCCCCGCCCGCTCAGCAACCTCAAGCGTGCGTTCGAGAACTACAATATCACATGGCTGAGCGGCGTGAATACGTTGTTTAACGGTCTGACAGGGGAAGTCTGGTTTCTTGATACACCACCAAAGCATCTGAAATTTGCATCCGCTGGTGGCATGGCAACGCAGGGGGTGGTGGCTGAACGATGGGAAAAGCTGACTGGCAAGCCGCTGCTGGAAGGATATGGGCTGACTGAATCCTCGCCGATCCTGACGTTTAACCCTTTTGGCAAAAGCCGCGTGAACTCGATCGGTGTGCCTTTGCCATCGACCGAATTGAAATGTGTGGATGAGGACGGTGTTGATGTGCCGCAAGGCGCGCCGGGTGAACTGATTGCCCGCGGCCCACAGATCATGAAGGGCTATTGGAAAAAGCCCGAAGAGACCGCCAAGACCATTCAAAACGGCTGGCTGCTGACCGGCGATATCGGCGTCATGGACGAAGACGGGTATTTCCGCATTGTCGACCGCAAGAAGGATATGATCCTTGTCTCGGGCTTCAATGTTTATCCAAACGAGATCGAAGACACGCTGGCGGCCCATCCGGGCATCGAAGAAGTCGCGGTGATCGGCGTGCCTGATGGTGCCTCGGGTGAGGCTGTGAAGGCATTTATCGTCAAGCGTGATGATACATTGACCAAAGATGCCGTGCGTGCCTACTGCAAGGAACATCTGACCGGGTACAAAGTACCGAAAACGGTCGAATTCCGGGACGAACTGCCAAAATCGAACGTCGGAAAGATCCTGCGCAAGGACCTGCGCGCCGAAGAACAAGCCAAAGTGGAGAACGCATAATGGTTGGACCACTTGAACAAGCCATTCTGGC
>CAYZKE010000302.1:0-1764 GCA_964478505.1 uncultured Loktanella sp. | reverse complement strand
AACTGGGAATTCCTGCTCACGACCACATGGGCCACATATTTCGGGTCGATCGTGCTGGGCCTGTTTGGTTTTGCACTGGGTTACGGGTTCTCGATCCTGCTGCGCTTGCACCCGCGCAATGCGCGCACGGTGGCGCTTGAGACAGGTATCCAGAACGGTCCTCTGGCGATTGCGATCATCGCCTTCACTTTTCCTGCTACAGAGCAGCAGGCAATCATGGCCGTGCCGGTGCTCTATTCACTGTTCATCGTCATCACCTCGACGATTGTGACGCTGTGGTTCCGCCGCGTGAACACGGCGAATGAGCAACCTTTGCCGAACGGTTTGCTCTAGCTGCATTGACCTGACCCGCGCATTGCATGAAAACGGCGCAACGCCGTCGTTTTCATCAAGGTTCTGTCCATGCGCACTGTCTTTATCACGGGAACCGCCGGATTTATCGGGTTTCACCTTGCGCAGCTTCTGCTGGACGAAGGGTTTCGCGTTGTCGGCTATGACGGCATGACCGATTACTACGATGTGCAGCTCAAACGCCGCCGTCATCAGATATTGCTGCAAAACCCGCATTTCAGTTGTGTTGAGGGGTTGCTGGAAGATTACGATCTACTGTCCAGGACTTGCGATGAGGCAAAGCCCGATATCATCGTCCACCTCGCAGGGCAGGCAGGTGTGCGCTATTCGCTCGAAAACCCGCGATCCTATATGGAAACGAACGTCATGGGCACGTTTAACGTGACCGAATGTGCGCGTATTCATCAGGTGGATCACCTGCTAATGGCCTCGACCTCATCTGTTTATGGCGCCAACACGGACATGCCGTTCAACGAATTGCAGCGCGCCGATACGCCCCTGACGATCTATGCCGCCAGCAAGCGCGCGAATGAACACATGGGCCACGCCTATGCGCATCTGTGGAAGATCCCGACCACGATGTTTAGGTTTTTCACTGTTTATGGGCCTTGGGGGCGGCCCGATCTGGCGCTCTTCAAGTTTGTCAAAGCAGGTTTGGATGGTGAGGCCATCGACGTCTATAACAACGGTGAAATGGCGCGGGATTTCACCTATGTGACCGACCTTGTGCGCGGTATCCGGCTCTTGATTGATACGCCACCTGTGGAACCTGATACGCCCGATGACATCGCCGAAGGTGATAGCCTTAGCCCCGCCGCCCCGTTCCGTGTGGTCAATATCGGGAATGGGACCAAGGTGCCGTTGATGGATTTCATTGCCGCGATCGAAGACGCGCTGGGCATGCCACTGGAAAAGAATTTCATGGAAATGCAAAAAGGTGACGTGCACGAAACCTTTGCGGACAATGCTTTGCTGCAACACCTGACCGGATATGCGCCGCAAACAGATGTCGCAGAGGGTGTCAGGGCGTTTGTTGCATGGTATCGCGACTATTACGGTAAGTGATATGGCGGGATAGGTTCTGCTGTTAAGGAAGAGAGAAGACGATGAAAATTGCAATGATTGGCACTGGGTACGTTGGTCTGGTGTCTGGCGTCTGCTTCTCCGACTTTGGGCATGAAGTGATCTGTGTCGACAAGAACCTCGATAAGCTCGCACTTTTGCGCGCTGGAAAAACGCCTATTTTCGAACCCGGCCTTGATCGGCTGATGGCTCGTAACATGGCGGCGAACCGGCTGTCGTTCACGGATAACCTGAAAGAAGCGACGCAAGACGCCGACACGGTTTTCATCGCTGTTGGTACCCCCAGCAGGCGCGGTGATGGCCACGCTGACCTCAGCTTTGTGTTTGGCG
>CAYZKE010000301.1:0-4838 GCA_964478505.1 uncultured Loktanella sp. | reverse complement strand
GCCCCAAGACTTTTAGATACCGCTTGTTCTTGAACGCCCCGAAAGGCCCGAAATGGAAAATGTCGTCCTCATCATTCACCTGATCCTTGCGCTCAGCCTGATCGGTACTGTGCTTTTGCAGCGCTCCGAGGGTGGTGGTCTTGGGATGGGCGGCGGTGGCGGTGCAACCGGTTCACGCCCTGCACCGACCGCGATGAGCAAGTTTACCTGGGCACTGGCTGCGGCATTTATCTGCACATCCATCGCGCTGACATTGATTGCTGCAAGCAATACCGCCGGGTCTTCGGTCGCTGATCGTTTCGGCGCCGATCCGGTACAGGAGGGTGTTCCTGTCCCTGATCTGGGTGACAGCCTGTTGCCACCTTCCCTGAATGGTGATGACCCTCTGCTGCCAGCGGGCGAGTAAGCAAATACTACCTGTTGCCCTGCTGCTATGTAGGGCAACATGATGTTGGGTCAGCGGTTGCCAATCGCGTCCGAATCCACTACAGATCAAATCCCGTGATGATGCGAATTTTCGGGTTCGCTTTCCCACAGTTTTTGGAATTTTTCACGGGGGTCTCCTGCCAATGGCGCGTTTCATTTTCATTACCGGCGGCGTTGTCTCCTCTCTCGGCAAAGGTCTTGCATCCGCCGCTTTGGGCGCTTTGCTGCAGGCGCGTGGCTATTCGGTCCGCCTGCGCAAGCTTGACCCTTATCTCAACGTTGATCCCGGCACGATGTCACCCTTCGAGCACGGCGAGGTGTTCGTCA
The DNA here is from genome assembly GCA_964478505.1 of uncultured Loktanella sp. GTDB lineage: Bacteria > Pseudomonadota > Alphaproteobacteria > Rhodobacterales > Rhodobacteraceae > Yoonia. Next base: position 4,085 of record CAYZKE010000301.1, on the reverse strand, counting down.
CCGACGATGGCGCAGAAACCGATCTGGACCTTGGCCACTACGAACGCTTTACAGGCGTGCCTGCCCGCAAGACAGATTCTGTAAGCTCGGGGCGCATCTATTCCAACGTTCTGGAAAAGGAGCGGCGCGGCGATTATCTGGGCAAGACGATTCAGGTCGTCCCCCATGTGACGAACGAGATCAAGGATTTCATCAGCATCGGCGAGGATGAGGTCGATTTCATGCTCTGTGAAATCGGCGGCACCGTGGGCGACATCGAAGGCCTGCCCTTCTTTGAAGCGATCCGCCAATTCGCCCATGACAAACCGCGCGGGCAATGCATTTTCATGCACCTGACATTGCTGCCCTATCTGGCGGCTTCGGGTGAACTGAAGACGAAGCCGACGCAACACTCGGTCAAGGAATTGCAGTCCATCGGCATCGCGCCCGACATTCTGGTCTGCCGTTCCGAACAGCCGATTCCCGAGAAAGAACGCGAAAAAATTGCGCTGTTCTGTAACGTGCGCAAGCAATCTGTGGTCGCGGCCTATGATCTGAAATCCATTTATGAGGCGCCACTCGCCTATCACGATCAAGGCCTTGACCAAGCGGTTCTGGATGCCTTTTGCATTGCCCCTGCCCCGCAGCCGAAACTCGAGATGTGGCACGACGTCTACGATCGCATTCATAACCCTGAAGGCAAGGTGAAGGTCGCCATCGTCGGCAAGTACACCCAGCTTGAGGATGCCTATAAATCTATCGCCGAGGCGCTGACCCATGGTGGCATGGCCAACCGTGTCAAAGTGCAGATCGAATGGGTCGATGCCGAGCTTTTCGATAAAGACGATGCCGCCCCCTATCTGGAAGGATTCCATGCGATCCTTGTGCCGGGCGGTTTTGGTGAACGCGGGACAGAGGGCAAAATCAAAGCGGCGCAATTCGCCCGCGAAAAAAAGATCCCCTACCTTGGGATATGCCTTGGCATGCAGATGGCCGTGATTGAGGCCGCGCGGAATGTGGCCGGTCTGGCGAAAGCTGGTTCCGAAGAATTCGACCATGAAGCAGGCGGGAAGCGTTTCGAACCCGTTGTTTACCACCTCAAGGAATGGGTACAGGGCAACCACACCGTGGCGCGCAAGACCGATGATGACAAAGGTGGCACGATGCGTCTGGGCGCCTATGACGCCACGCTTACCGAAGGCTCGAAAGTGGCGGGGATTTACGGCACCACGGCGATCGAAGAGCGCCACCGCCACCGCTATGAGGTGGATGTGAAATATCGCGATGTCCTTGAAAAGGTCGGCCTGAAATTCTCAGGCATGTCACCGGACGGCAAGCTGCCCGAGATTGTCGAATGGTCCGATCATCCTTGGTTTATCGGGGTGCAGTTCCATCCAGAGCTGAAATCAAAACCCTTTGCGCCACATCCGCTTTTCGCAGATTTCGTGCGGGCGGCTGTCGAGACCTCGCGTCTGGTCTAGGCGACCAAATCCTCTAAGAGGATTTGGTCCAGATTTTTTGAAAAAATCTGGCGTCTAGAAGCCGAAGGTGATCTTGCGTGTGAGCACGATGCTCCCGCTGATCTGATCCTGTGACTGTGTAATCGGGCTGTCGGCCGCATCCGATTGCAACTGATCATACGACACGGTGCCGATCACTTCCCAATGATCGTTGATGGCATAGGTTGCTTCCGCTACGGCACCCGCGCTGACAAGACCGCCGCCTGCCGAAAAGTCGGTCAAGCTATCGGCACCTGACACACCAAAATAGGTTTGCGCATAATCATCGTCGCCTACCAGAAGGCGCGGACCCGCTTTGAAGGTCAGCTGGTCGGTGGGGCGGTAGTACACGTCACTCCCGAACTCGGCCACAAAGGATTCGTGCCCAACGATGCCGTAACGCAGCACGGCAAAAACGTCATAGTAGGGGGTCGTGAACTCTAGCCCGCCACCAAGCTCCAGTGATGCGTCGATATCCTCAAGCCCTGCAAGCTCGCCGAAATCATCCGCACTGCGCTCACCGATAAAGCGGAAAGACCCTGTCACACCCAGCCCATAATTGTCACCACCGCCGAGCGACAAGCCGCCAATTTGCAGGCTTTCCAAGCGGAATTTGGCACCCACACCGGGTGCGGTTTCATCGCTGCCAAAATACTCGGGCGCAAATGACGGCCCGAGGCCAAACCGGAAGGTCACACCATCCGCCGCATCTTGCGCTATTGCGAACTGAGGTGCTGTGATGGCGAAAGCAGCAAGGATAACCCGTTGTAACATATCAATTCCTGTTGTTATTAATGGCATGGTAGCGCCCGTGCACACACAAACAACCCACAAACGCGCGAGCGTAGCAGTGATGGACAGGCCCTCACTGCTGCGCTAACCCGTTGCCACCCAACCCAAGGACGGTACCGCGCCCTATGCTTTCATATCAGCACATCTACCATGCCGGTAATCTGGCCGATGTTCACAAACACAGCATGTTGGCCTGGGCGCTGAGCTATATGACGCGCAAGGACAAACCGCTGTCCTATCTCGAAACCCACGCGGGGCGCGGTCTTTATGACCTGCAAGACGCCGCCGCGTTGAAAACCGGCGAAGCGGCCAAAGGGATCGCACTTGCGCAGGACTGGTTTGCGCCTGATCACCCATATGCACAGGTTCTCGCGCGCATCCGTGCCAAATACGGGGAAAACGCCTATCCCGGTTCCCCCCTGATCGCGGCTGAAAGCCTGCGTCCTCTTGATACGATCCACCTGTCGGAATTGCATCCGCAAGAATTCGCCGCCCTCAAGAACACGATGGCCCCCTATGGCGGGATCTTCCGTCAGCAGGATGGCTGGGAAATGGCGATGTCGGTCTGTCCGCCCGACCCCAAGCGCGGTTTTTTGCTGATTGATCCCTCTTACGAGGTGAAGTCCGACTACGAGACCATCCCTGCGACGATCGCCAAGCTACATCGCAAATGGGGGGTGGGTGTCATTATGCTGTGGTATCCGATCCTGACCGACGCGCCCCATCAGCCGATGCTCCGTGCTCTGCAGGCGTCTTTGCCCGATGGGTTCACGCACGAAGTGCGCTTCCCCCCCGCGCGGGAGGGCCACAGGATGGTCGGCTCTGGTTTGTTCGTCGTGAACCCCCCATATGGATTGGCAGAGGAAGGGCTGCGCCTTTCTGCCCTGTTTGAAGATAAGCTCAAGGACCCTATGTAAGCGTTATGTTTCAAGATATACTAAGGCGCCTGACCGCCCCCGCACCCGCTCCCCTGAACGAAATTGACAGCCGCGTCGCGCTTGGCGCGCTTCTGGTACGCGTTGCGCGTACCGATGGCGATTACGCTCAGGTCGAGATCCAGCAGATCGATCAGGCGTTGATGACACGCTACAGTCTTTCGGCCGCAGATGCCGCGGCACTCCGCGCCGAATGCGAAGAACTGGAAGCGCAAGCCCCCGATACCGTCCGCTTTACCCGCGCCATCAAAGAGGCCGTTTCCTATGAAAACCGCCTGAGCGTGATCGAAGCGCTTTGGTCGGTCGTCATGGCGGATGGTGTCCGTGACGATGAAGAAGACAGCATGATGCGGATGACAGCGTCTTTGCTGGGTGTTTCCGATCAGGACAGTCACAGCGCAAGGATCAAGGTGAGCGGAAAATAACGGCACTACTGGGGAAAACCGCGCCCAAATTGCGCTGACGTTGGGTCAGGGAGCGCCAAAGAGTTGCAAATGCCCCCGAAATGGGCACAACTCGGAGCCACAATATTGGAAAGCTGCCCAGCCCCGTGAACACCACTGCCCCAGTCATCGAAATTCGCAACCTGCACAAAGCCTATGGCGATCTGGAGGTTTTGAAAGGTGTCGATATCACGGCCCCTGCGGGGCATGTCGTGTCCCTGATCGGGTCGTCGGGGTCTGGCAAATCCACACTCCTGCGCTGTGCGAACTTGCTCGAAGACAGCCAGCAAGGCGATGTCCTCTTCTGCGGGGAACCCGTGACCTGGAAGGGCACCGGCGCACGCCGCCATCCGGGGGATCATGCGCAAATGATCCGCATCCGCACGAACCTGTCGATGGTATTCCAGCAGTTCAATCTATGGGCACATATGACGATC
>CAYZKE010000300.1:0-4839 GCA_964478505.1 uncultured Loktanella sp. | reverse complement strand
TTATCTATCCTTCGGATGGCGAGTATTCGTGCGTCAGGATCAGTGATACTGGCGTTTTCTTCAAGGTCAAACGACCAGTTCTTTTGCGCATCGGCAACTTCCTGTCCGGACTGGCGGCCTTTGTGAAAAAGAGCCAAGCCGTCGTGCTTGAGGTGTCGCTGTGTCAGAGAAAGCAATCCAGATAGTGCGGTAAGTGCGCGAGCAGATACCACATCTGCATTCTGTTCAGGGGCAGTTTCAATTCGTTCAGCAATCACTTGCACTGAAAGGCCAAGCTCACGTGCCGCTGTGCGCAGGAATGCTGCTTTGCGTTGGTCGCTTTCAATGAGAACAAACTCCGCATGCGGGTTCTTCTCTTTAGCGAGAATCGCCATGACGATGCCGGGAAACCCGCCGCCACTGCCGATATCGACCCATTTTTCAAAGGATTCTGGCGCAAACCAATAGAGCTGGACCGAATCGACGATATGGCGCTCCCAGATGGAATCTCGCGTCCCCCGCGCGATCAGGTTGATCTTTGCGGTCCATTTCGCAGTCAGCGCAGCAAATGCCTCAAGGTCTGACATTGTTTCACGTGAAACATTCACACCGGCAACAACCAATGACATCTCTCAGGTTCCGGTCGCTTGGTGCTGTTTCTTTATGGCCCCGATAATCAACATCAGCGCCGCTGGTGTCATGCCCTCGATACGACCCGCATGCGCAATCGTTGGCGGACGCGTTGCGGACAGTTTTGCGACGATCTCATTCGAAAGGCCCCTGATTTGCGTATAGTCTGTATCATCAGGAATAATGTGGTTTTCATCACGCTCCATCGCCGCAATATCACGCTCTTGCCGCGCGATGTAATGTGCGTAAAGTGCATCTTTCTTTACCTGATCTTGTATCTGAACAGGAATATCATCTACATCTAGCTGCAATTGCGCCAGATGTTCAAAATTGAAATCCGCCAAAGCAAGCGCATCCAGCGCAGATTTGCGCGGACCATCCGCGTTCAATTTCACTCCAAGACCTGCAATATCACGCGAAGAGATCATCATCTCGGTAAGTGACCCCTTGGCTTTTCCGATCTGTTCCATCTTGTCGCTAAAGTGCGACCAGCGGTTTTCACCCACACAGCCAATCGCATGGCCCCGCTCCGTCAGCCGCTGATCTGCGTTATCCGCGCGAAGCGATAAACGAAACTCGGCGCGTGAGGTAAACATGCGGTAGGGTTCTGATACACCTCGTGTGATCAGATCATCAATCATCACGCCGATATACGATTCCCGACGGCTAAAGATGACAGAGTCCTGTCCTTTTACTTGCGCAGCCGCATTGAGCCCCGCAACCATGCCCTGCGCCGCGGCCTCTTCGTAACCGGTCGTCCCGTTGATCTGACCCGCTAAAAACAGCCCCGGAACATCGCGGAGTTCCAATGTCGCCCGTAAGGCCCGCGGATCGACATAGTCATATTCAATTGCGTAGCCAGGCTGCAAAATCGTTGTATTTTCAAGGCCATAGATCGAATTCACATAGGCCTTTTGCACATCTTCAGGCAGTGATGTTGAAATGCCGTTCGGATAGACCGTGTGATCGTTCACCCCTTCAGGCTCGAGGAAAATCTGGTGTGAGGTCTTATCGGCAAAGCGAACGATCTTATCCTCGATCGACGGGCAATAGCGCGGGCCAACGCCGTCGATCCGTCCACCATACATCGCCGAACGGCCAAGGTTATCGCGGATAATATCGTGGGTTGCCTCATTCGTATGGGTGATGCCGCAATCAATCTGTGGGGCCGACGGACCTGTTGAGAGAAAGGAAAACAACACAGGATCCGTGTCACTAGGCTGCGCTTCCAATTTATCCCAAGCAATTGTGCGACCATCCAGACGTGGTGGTGTCCCCGTTTTCAGTCGGCCAAGCGGCAATCCAAAGCTATCAAGGCGCTCTGCCATCTTGACCGACGGGTCATCACCCATCCGCCCGCCAGGCCGCGACACATCGCCGATATGGATCACACCGCGCAGAAACGTACCGGTTGTCAGAATCACGCTATTTGCGGAGATCGCAGCACCATCGCGCATCTGGATACCGGTCACGCGGCCCTTAGACATCAGCAAATCAACGGCTTCGCCTTCTAGGATTGTGAGGTTTGCCAGCAAATCCAGCTCTGCCTGCATTTCCTTGCGATATATTTGCCGGTCAGATTGGGCGCGCGGCCCCTGTACGGCAGGCCCTTTCTTCCGGTTCAGCAAGCGAAACTGGATACCCGCCTTATCGGCAACACGCCCCATAACGCCGTCCAGCGCATCAATCTCGCGCACGAGGTGGCCTTTTCCCAGACCCCCAATTGCTGGGTTGCAAGACATCACACCGATTGAAGCCTTGGTCAGCGTCACCAATGCTGTGCGCACGCCCATACGGGCCGCCGCATGTGCTGCCTCGGCGCCTGCATGTCCGCCACCAATCACGATTACGTCGTAGTCCTGATGTTTCACGTGAAACACTCCCTACTTGCCGATGCAAAAACTGCTGAAGATCTCATCCAGCACGTGCTCTACATCAACACGGCCCACAATGCTATCCACGGCGCGAATGGCTGATCTCAAATCCTCTGCCACAAGATCGGTCATCGCGTCAGGTGCTTCAAGTGCCAGCACTGCATCATCCAGATATCCGATTGCGCGCACCATCGCGACCCGGTGCCGTTCGCGCATCGCAATCCCGATTTGTCCGACCTTCTCCTGCAGCCGCTGCCGCACACATTCAATAAGCGCGTCGATGCCAGCCCCTGTCTTGCCAGATATCGCCAGTCCATCCCCACGACCAAGATCAGATTTTGCCTGCACGACAAGATCATCAGGGCTAAGCTGTCTATTTATTTCTGAAGGATCCATGACCAAGTGTATGCGAAAATCGGCCCGCTCAGCCCTTTCTTTCGCCCGCGCGACACCAAGCCCCTCGACGATATCATCCGTGTCCCTGACGCCTGCTGTATCCAGCAGCGTCACTGGCAGACCATCAAGGTCCATCTGCACCTCGATCACGTCACGCGTGGTACCCGCAACCTCGGACGTGATCGCAACATCACGTCCGGCAAGCCGGTTCAAGAGCGTTGATTTACCAACATTCGGTGCGCCGATAATGGCCACTTCGAACCCGTCCCGCACACGCTCGGCAACACGTACACCTGCGGCCTCGCGGGTCATCTCGGTCCGGACCTGACCCAAAAGATCGTTCACTTCAGGGCTGACATCGACAGGCACCTCTTCATCCGCGAAATCAATTGTCGCCTCAAGCAAAGCAGCCGCCCGAATAAGCCGTGTCCGCCAGCTATCCGCCAATGCCCCAAGCGCGCCGGAAAAGACCCGTACAGCCTGCTTGCGCTGGCTCTCGGTCTCGGCATCAATCAAGTCAGCAAGCCCCTCAACCTCGGCCAGATTGAGCCGTCCGTTTTCCAGCGCACGACGAGTAAACTCACCCGCCTCTGCCTGTCGTAGCGCAAAGTTATCACCCAAACACCGCAACACCGCATTGACCACCGCCGGACTGCCATGCAGCTGGAGTTCGACCACGCTTTCACCGGTAAAGCTCTTGCCCTCCGGGAAGCGCAGGATGAGCGCCTCATCCAGCAACTCTCCGCTCGCGTCACGCAATGCGCGCACACCCCGCGTCACAGGGACATCACCGCACAAACCCGACACCGCCGGCACTGCCATTGGCCCGGATATCCGCACCACAGCAACACCTGCCCGGCCCTGCGCGGTCGCTAAGGCAAAAATCGTTTCCATAGGTTAACCCATTGTTTTAGAACAATAAGTTACGTGTTCATTGAGTCAAAGAAGTCTGAATTCGTCTTGGTCTGCTTCAACTTCCCGATCAGGAACTCAATCGCATCGGTCGTGCCCATCGGGTTCAGAATACGGCGCAACACATAGGTCTTGGCCAGATCGGCCTTATCCACCAGCAACTCTTCTTTCCGCGTACCTGATTTCAGGATATCCATCGCAGGGAAGACGCGCTTGTCAGCGACCTTACGATCAAGAACAATCTCGCTGTTACCCGTCCCTTTGAATTCCTCAAAGATTACCTCGTCCATGCGTGATCCGGTATCAATCAGTGCTGTCGCAATAATCGTCAGCGACCCGCCCTCTTCGATGTTGCGTGCCGCACCGAAGAAGCGCTTGGGCCGCTGCAGCGCATTCGCATCAACACCACCTGTCAGGACTTTACCGGACGACGGCACAGTCGTGTTGAACGCACGCCCCAGACGCGTGATCGAATCCAGCAGGATCACAACATCTCGCTTATGTTCGACAAGACGTTTCGCCTTTTCGATCACCATCTCGGACACGGCCACGTGACGGGTTGCAGGTTCATCAAAGGTCGACGACACAACCTCGCCCTTTACAGAGCGCTGCATGTCCGTCACCTCTTCGGGGCGTTCGTCGATCAACAGGACGATCAGATAACACTCCGGATGGTTCTTCTCGATCGAGTTCGCGATATTTTGCAGCAGTACCGTCTTACCGGTCCGCGGTGGCGCCACGATCAAAGACCGCTGGCCTTTCCCGATCGGGGCCACCAGATCAATGATCCGCGCCGACCTGTCTTTTGCTGTTGGGTCTTCAATCTCCATCGTCAGCCGCTCATCAGGATAGAGCGGTGTCAGGTTATCAAAGGCCACCTTGTGCTTCGCTTTCTCGGGATCTTCAAAGTTGATCAGCTCAACCGAGGTCAGCGCAAAATAACGTTCATTATCATTGGGCTCTTTCATGACCCCTTCGACCGTATCTCCGGTGCGCAAGGAATACTGCCGGATCATATCCGGTGAAACGTAAATATCATCCGGGCCCG
>CAYZKE010000299.1:3456-4842 GCA_964478505.1 uncultured Loktanella sp. | reverse complement strand
CCGCCTGTTCCTTGTTGATGGCCCTACCCTGCCAGAGCTGGTGGACGAAGAGACATGGCAACTGATTTTGGCCGCTGCCAGCGAACGCGGCATTCCATCCTTCATGGCCGCCAAGATGCAACCCTGGTACCTGTCGATGACCCTTGCGGTCCCATCCTGTGCCATGACCGATATGATGGCGGGTGTACGCGGGCTGGACCAGATGATCATCGAAGATGCACAGGCCGCGGGCGTGCCATTGCAAGCGGTCGAACCCTATACAACGCTGTTTGATCTGTTCGGTGACGATAGCATAGACGAACAGGTCAATATGCTGCGGATCAGTATGCTGGTGCCCGAACTGCAACAGCAAATGTTCGTGTCCATGCTCGACAGCTATTTTGCCCAGAACATTGGCCAGCTGTGGGAAATGTCACGGATCGCTTTGTCCGACGTGCCCGGCATCGACCCCGCCGAGGGGAACGCCATGTTCGACGACATGGAAGAATCGATGCTAAACACCCGCAACAGAAACTGGATTCCGGTCATCACCGAGGCCGCCGAAGGCCGTGACGATATTGTTGTGGCTGTCGGCGCGGGCCATCTGATCGGTGAACAGGGCGTGCTGCAGCTTTTGGAAAACGAAGGCTGGGCCATCACGCGGCTGGACTGAGACAAGCGAAGGAATTTCGCGAAATTCCTTCGACACGCCCAATAATTTTCGCGAAAATTATTGGGCTTATACATCCCCGTAATCAGACAGCCCTTTGCGCCCCTGATCCGTCAAATCGTAAACCCCGCGCGACACACGTGTGAACCAGCCATAATGGTCTGCCGCCATGATCTGCGTGGCCTGTGGGACTTCGGCCCATTCCTTGACCTTTGCGCCCTTTGACGGCCCATGGACGGCCAGAAAGCGCGCACAGCGCAGCGCATCCTGCCGATAGCCGGTGATGATGCCGTGCCGTGTCGCACCCCCGTCATTGGGATCACCCTGTAACCGCTCAAAGGCGCGCAAAAGCCGTGTTTTCTTCTTTTTCGACTGCCGTGTGGCATAGGGCCCGGGGTCAGCCAGCACCTCGACATGCCCGTCACGCAAACGCACGGTCAGCACGCCCAAACCCGCACGTCGCGCCAGTTTGACATTCGCCTTCAGTGCCTTGTCCTTGCCACCTGCGGGCACGGCCAGATAGACGTGATCGGTGGTCAGCAAGCGTTCAATTCCTTGATGGAAAAGCGCCAGCGAAAACCCCAGCTTGAGCTCCACCACCACCAGTTCATCACCGCGCCGCCCGACGACATCGGTAGGGCCGACCTCGCCTTTCACCTCATAGCCCTGACGTTGCAGATAGGCCTTGATGGGGGGGTATAAATCGGCCTCGCGTGGCATGGGTGCTCCTTTCGGCA
>CAYZKE010000299.1:0-3356 GCA_964478505.1 uncultured Loktanella sp. | reverse complement strand
TGGCCTTCCGGTCACCCACGACAACCGAGGTCGACAAGGATCTGGCCGAGGCGCTTGCCAAGGACCTTGGGGTCGATATCGATACCTACGCCGGTGAAATGTTTGCCGCAAAATCCGATGTCTCTGCCTTCTCGGATGCCGAACTGCTGCGCATGGACAGCAAGGAATATGCCGTCGACGGCAAGAAATTCCGCGTCTCCGTGCTCGAAACCACAGCGCCCGATATCGTGCTCGACCGCAAAGCATCGCTGATGGAAACCATGCCGAAGGTCGCAGAAGAGGACGGCGTCGATCAGGTGCTGCTTTTCGTCGTGGATATTCTCAAGGAAGAGGCCACCATGCTGATCCCCAACGATCTGACCAAGACAGTCGCCGAGAAATCCTTTGACGCAAAAGTCGACGGCGACAGCGTGGTCCTGCCTGGCATCATGAGCCGGAAAAAGCAGATTATCCCCGCGCTCAAGGTCTAAGCCGGCCGCGCAAACGTATGTACAGGTTGTGTACCGGATGTGTACAGGATCTGTACGCCTTCCATACCGTTCACAAAGGTTAACGCATGACCCAGATCATCGACCAATTCGCCGACATCTCGGGGCAGTATGACGCCGCCTTTGTGGACCTGTGGGGGTGCATGCACAACGGCGTCACGGCCCTGCCAGACGCCGTGGCTGCCATGCAGAAATACCGAGCGGCAGGCGGCATTGTTGTGCTTGTCACGAATTCCCCGCGCCCATGGGATTCCGTGGCGCGCCAGATCAACGGGCTGGGTGTGCCTGATGATGCATGGGACGCGATTGCCACCTCTGGTGACAGCGCGCGCGCGGCGATGTTCCGTGGCATTGTGGGTGAGAAGATCTGGTTCATGGGCGAAAGCCCCCGAGACGATGATTTCTTCCAGCCCCTGCAGATCATTGAAAACCCTGTGAATATCCAGAAGGTTCCGCTGGATCAGGCCGAAGGCATTGTGTGCTGCGGCCCTTTTGATCCGCTGGCCGATGTCGATGTTAACCGGCCGGAATTCCTCTATGCAAAGACCAAGGGTCTGAAACTGCTTTGCGCCAACCCCGATATCATTGTGGATCGCGGCGAAGTCCGTGAATGGTGCGCCGGTGCGCTGGCCGCGCTCTATACCGAAATGGGCGGCGAGAGCCTTTATTTCGGCAAACCCCACCCGCCGATTTATGACCTCGCGCGCCGCAGGCTCGCTGCATTAACCAATGCGCCATCAGATCCGCGTATTATCGGGATCGGTGACGGGATCGGCACTGATATTCTGGGGGGACTGCAAGAAGATATCGACACGCTCTTTATTTCGGGTGGATTGGCCGCAGCAGAGACAAAGACCGACCGCCAGCCTGACCCAGAAGCATTAAAGGCCTATTTGAACGAGGCACAGATCAGCACGACCTACACCATAGGGCAGTTGCGGTAACAGGAATCGCTTGATCTTTCTGCATCGGCAAAGTAATAAAATTTCAATATCGACGTGATACTGGATTTTTTGTTACCTAATGGAGCCTGATATGCTGGATAATGCCCCTCGCGGAACGATCTGCATCGAAGATATCGAAATCGGGATGACCCGCTCGCTCCGCAAGGTGATCACAGATCGCGACATCGAAATGTTCGCAGAGGTGTCGACCGATAGAAACCCTGTGCACCTTGATGAAGACTATGCGCAGGACACCATCTTTGGCGGGCGTATCGCCCATGGGATGCTGACGGCTGGACTGGTCAGCGCGGTGATCGGGGAACAACTGCCGGGGCATGGGACGGTCTATCTGGGGCAAAGCCTGAAATTTCTCGCCCCTGTGCGCCCCGGCGACATGGTGCTGGCCGAAGTGGAAGTGACCGATATCGACCATTCCAAACGGCGGGTCACCATGAACACGCGCTGCATTGTGAACGACAAAAAAGTGTTGGTTGGCGATGCCACCGTCCTCGCGCCAAGCCGGAAATTCGACTAGCGCTGTTCAAGCCTGACGGCTTTCCACGCGCGTAAGCCCGCAAGGGCTGACAAGCGGTGCTTGCACGGCCCTGCGTGGTCCGTTACCCAAAGCCATGCGCATCATTCGTGACACCGTTTTCATTGATCCTGCTGACCGTGGCGCCGCCGCGGCGATCGGCAATTTTGACGGTGTGCACATCGGCCATCAAGCTGTCATCGACCTCACGCGCAAAGCCGCCAAAGAGGCGGACGCACCCCTCGGCATCATGACGTTCGAGCCGCACCCCCGCAGCTATTTTTCCCGCGATCCCAACCCTTTCCGCCTGATGAATGCCGAAGCGCGTGCCAATCGTTTGGCGAAACTGGGTGTTGAAAAACTTTATGAAGTACCCTTCAACGCAGCCCTTGCCGCCCTTACACCCCGTGCCTTTGCACAAACAGTCATCGCCGATCAACTGGGGCTCAAACATGTGGTTGTCGGTGCCGATTTCTGCTTTGGCAAAGACCGCGCGGGCACGGTGGCAGACCTGCAAAAATTCGGTGCCGAAATGGGCTTTGGCGTGACCGTCGCACCCATCGTCGCAATCGACCGCGCCAATGTCTCCTCCACCGCGATCCGGCAAGCCCTGAGCGATGGCAAACCGCGTGAGGCCGCCGCAATGCTGGGCCATTGGCACCGCATCGTAGGTGAGGTCATTCGTGGCGACCAACGCGGCCGTGATCTGGGGTATCCCACCGCCAACATGTCGATCACCGGCCTGCACCCGCCGAAATTCGGCGTTTATGCTGTGAAAGTTGACGTACTTGATGGCCCGCACAAAGGCACCTACAACGGCGCGGCCTCAATTGGCGTGCGCCCGATGTTCGGCGAGAATGTTCCGAATTGCGAAACTTATATCTTTGACTTCAAAGGCGATCTTTACGGGTCCACCCTTTCGGTTGCCTTGGTTGATTTCCTGCGGCCCGAGTTGAAATTCGACAGCCTCGAAGCGCTCATCACCCAGATGGATGCCGATTGTGTCACCGCCCGAGAGATCCTTGCCGATGTCCGTTGAAATCCCCCGCGACAGCCTGACGCCGCGGTTCTGGGAAACCAAACCGATGTCGAAATTGAACAAACAGGAATGGGAAGCGCTCTGCGACGGGTGCGGCAAATGCTGCCTGAACAAGCTTGAAGATGACGACGGCACCGTGGCGATGACCCGCATCGCCTGCCGCCTGCTTGATGGGGAAAGCTGTTTGTGCAGCAACTATGCTAAACGCCATCAATTTGTCCCTGAATGTATTGTACTGACCCCGAAAACCATCGTCGAAAACCTGTACTGGCTGCCCCTCACCTGCGGCTACCGCTTGGTCCATGAAGGCCGCCCGCTGTACGACTGGCACCCGCTGATCTCGGGCGATCCGG
>CAYZKE010000298.1:0-4856 GCA_964478505.1 uncultured Loktanella sp. | reverse complement strand
TTGATGTCATTGGACACGGCGGCCTTTGGCGGGGCGTCGAAAGTCACCTCGCGCTCACAGCTTTGGACGGTGGTTTGGGCAAAGGCGCTGGTTGCCGCGAAGCTGAGGACGGCGGTTGTCAAATACAGTTTCATGTGTGGGTTTCTTCAGGTTGGCAGATGAAAGGACAGGTGGCTGGCGTCGCTGGGTGCGAGTTTTTCGCGGCGCGCATTGACGCGGAAAGTGTCGGAGACCAGTGTTTCGGTCAAAAGCGTATCGGGCGACCCAAATCCACGGGGGTGGCCGTTTTCCAGCACAAGGATATCATCGCAGATATTGGCAGCCATGTTCAGGTCATGCAGTGACACGACGATGGTCAGATCAAGCTGCTTGATGAGCGCGAGCACTTCGAGCTGGTGGCGGATATCAAGGTGGTTTGTCGGTTCGTCCAGGATCAGAATTTGTGGCTGCTGTGCCAGCGCACGAGCGACCATGACACGCTGGCGTTCACCGCCCGAAACCCTTGCAGATCGAGGAGTGTCATCACTTCGTCGATCACGGTGTGGTCTTGGGTACCGGGGCTGGCATACGCCTGGCGGTGAGGGGTGCGCCCGAGCGCGACGATTTCGCGGGTAGTCAGGCCGAAGGCTGCGGCTTGTTCCTGCAAGACTGCCGCAACGTGTTGGGCTGCTTTGCGTGCGGGCATGGACCAGATGTCCTGCCCATTAATTTCCACGCGTCCAGTGCTGGGCGCATGATAGCGGTAGAGCAGCCGCAAGAGCGTTGATTTACCTGCACCATTGGGTCCGACCACACCAAGCACGCGGCCTGCGGCGATCTCAAAACTTGTGGGCTGAAGCACGGGATCCATCCGCCGGTGGGGGCGCCAGCTTGCGTCGGTCACCTTCAGATGTGCGCCGCTCATGACGCAAGCACCTTGCTGTCTTGCAGGGCGATCATTGCGGCAGGCACGCGGGCCAGCGTGGATTTACGCAGTTTGCCTGGGCGGTCCACCGAGGAACACCAGCCGTCATGCAGCACAGCGTATTGTTTGGCAAAGTCGACGAGGTCGTCGATATCATCCTCGGGTGTGATATCGCCGAAAAGGTAAGTCGCCTTTTGCGTCCCGTGATAGGCGACCGTACAGGGGCGGTCGCAGCCTGCCATGCAAGCAACGCCCGAAATGGCAAAGTCTTCGGCAATGCTATCGCCCGCTGCGGCAATCGCTTTGCGCAGTTTTTCAATAAGTTCGTATCCGGGGCGGCATTCCGTCCCCTTATGTCTACACGATGTGCAGACCGTGATGCGGTGTTGTGTTGTCCGGTCCATGCAGCCCTCCGCGCATAAGCGGGGGGACGAAAGGGCATGTTTGTGGGGCCAAAAGAGCCGTGTTCACCATCATGTTCTCCGCTCCGGACACCCCGCCCGGTTTGAGTTTCTCGTGGCACATCTCTGTACCTTTGATGGCAGGTCTCCTGACTTTGCGGGTCGCTGCTTGCCCGATCCTTCCCGAGCTTGCGCTCAGTGGTGATCATCGGGGTCGCTCGCCGCTCACAGTTGCGGGGGCAGTCACGGATTCGGCGCGCTTTGGCTCTTCCTCACCGTATTCCCTTTTCATCCCGGACGCATTTTCGGCGACCGGGAACCATCGTTGGCAAGGTCTTCGATTCCGACGGAGTGGTCAAGTGCAGAGTTGACAGATGGCGGTGTCATGTTGGCTGTTTCCAAAGGCGCGAAGGAGCAATGCCTCTTGTGCGGGATGACGCGAGCGATTGCGAAAATGCGCCGATCTCTGTTCATAGCGCGTCATTCGAAAAGGGTTTCGGTGAAGATTCGATCCGACACGCAAAAGCAATTTAAAGTTGAAAATGCTGTTATGGCATGACAGCCTCGTAGCACGATATGCGATTTTTGGGCGCCACAGGTTGATACCAATGTTTTTTGGATAGAACGAAAATCTAACGAGAACTGGATTGTTATGATGAATTTTCTAAAACCCCTCCAACAAGCGTTGTTCTTTTGCTTCTTGGCAGTCCTCCCGGTTTATGCCCAAGAAGTTGAAATACAAGGTTTGACTCAGAGCGGGGGTAACCCGGTTGTTGAGACATTCGATGGAGAGGATCTATCGACCATACTTGGCGGACAGCTCCGGCAGACCCACAACAACTCCCCTTGGCTCGTTTATTTAGCGGATGGAAAGTTGGTTATGGAGAACCGACAGAACCCAAACAGCCTACATTACAATGATATTGCATGGGTCAAATATCCAAACTCAACAGTAGTCGATACTACCCAGAATGCAGTCATCTCTGCCGTCGTAGAAGGCAGGGCATCGTCAACTGGCGGAGTTGGTATTCTTATCGGAAGCGGAAAGGCTGGGGCCTATATCGCATTCTTGGTTGACCAATCTGGACGATACCATTTGCTGCAAAAGGATGGACGCCAACTGAGAACTGTCATCACAGAGCTCAATTCGGCTATTCGTACAGATCAGCCCAACGAGCTCTCCTTTGAGGTGCGCGGCGCAAACCTTGCTTTCTTAGTAAACGGGGAGGACGTGATTCAGATTGAGAGTCCCAATCGCATGCCCGGCTCGCGCCGTATTGACGGCAGAACAGGTGTTGGGCTCGCCGCTTTTGGGATTGGAACTTTCGATATTGAAAGTGTCGAAATATCCAAAGGTAATTAATCCCGTGAGACGAACACTTTAGGGTTTCACTTGAGCTCACTCACCTGATCCCAAAAACTGACTCCTCATGTCCCTCGTTGTCTTTCGGTCGAGCGATTTGTGTCAACGCATGCGCCAGCGGCTCAAGCATCTTCCGACATCACATTATACGCCTTTTCGCCTATGATGAGCGCGCGTGCGTCATGCCCTAAAGAAGCAAATCATCCAATCCAAACTGTGCGCCGATGATGCCAATAGTGATGCCAAGGGGCAGGCCGAAGAGAAGGATCAGTGGCTTGCGGGGTTTTTGGAGTTGTCGCGGTGCAGAGAGCCTTCCTGTCGAAATGAACTCGAAGACGCGTTCCAAAATCACATAAAAGACGATGAAACCTGCCGAAACGGCGATGATCATCAGAATGCTACTCCAGGCGCCCATGGCGGCAAGTGCGAATAAGCCGTCGATTGCCAGACCAAGAAATACACCGACCGCAAAAAGCGCAGCGAAGTTGAACCAGTCAAAGGTCTGCATTTTTTGTCTTGTTCTCATATACTACAGCCTCTTCGGATCTACAGGATCAAGCATAGAGCGCGCGCGATCGGGTTCTTCAAGTAGCTTCAAGCCGCGGCCTTCCATCACTTTCTAGACGTCCTCCAAAATCAAATCTGACGCCTTTTCTCCAATCATGATTGCGGGCGCATTTGTGTTGCCAGATACGATTTCTGGCATGATCGAACAATCCGCAACACGCAGCGCTGCAATCCCGTGCACACGCAACCGCGCATCAACAACCGCGCCCTCGCCCTCGCCCATCTTGCAGGTGCCCGTCGGGTGATAGATCGATGCGGTATTGTTGCGCGCCCAGTCCAGCGTTGCATCGTAGTCATCCATCGGTAGGCTCGGATTGGGCCGGAATTCTTCGCTGATTTTCGACGTGAGCGGGGCGTGTCGTGCTATTTTGCGCGCAATGTTGACGCCGGCGACGACCGTGCGGCAGTCGGTTTCGGTCGACAGATAGTTGGGGATGATTTTTGGATAGGTCCTGGGATCGCTGCTTTTAAGCCTGATCTCGCCTTTGCTTTCTGGGCGGAGCTGGCAGACCGACATCGTGAAGGCTGAGAATTTATCGGCGCCTTTGCCTGGGTTTTCGGCCGAGAGCGGTTGGACGTGGAACTGGATATCCGGTGTTTCCACGTCTTCGCGTGTCTTCAGAAAGCCCGTGGCAAGACTGGCGGCCATGGTCATGGGGCCAGCGCGAAACATCAGATATTTCAGCCCGATCTTGGCCTGTCCGAAGAGCGAACCGACCTCATCGTTTAGGGTAGGTTCGTTGCATTTGTAGACCAATCGTGCCTGCAAGTGATCCTGCATGTTCTTGCCCACACCCGGCAGGTCGTGCACCACATTGATCCCGTTTTCGGCCAGTTGTGCCGCTTCGCCGATGCCTGACAGCATCAGGATTTGTGGCGAATTGATCGCACCACCCGAGAGCACGATTTCCTTGCGTGCCTTGATCGTGTGCTGGGTGCCGCTGCGGTCAGTGTAGGTCACGCCTGTGGCGCGCTTGTCCTCGATAATAACCTTTTCGACCTGCGCATGGGTGATGATTTGCAGGTTTTCGCGTGATTTGACGGGGTTGAGATAGGCCACTGCGGCACTGCACCGCCGTCCGTTGCGCGATGTGAGCTGGAAGAATCCAACGCCCTCTTGTTCCGCGCCATTGTAGTCGGGGTTGAATTTATACCCTGCCGCTTGGGCCGCCGCGACCCATGCATCGGTGATCGGGCGCTGGATGCGCATGTTAGAGACGGACAGCGGCCCTTGGTCGCCGTGGTATTCATCAGCGCCGCGTTCGTTTTTCTCGGCGCGTTTGAACAAGGGTAGCACATCGTCCCAGCCCCAGCCGGTATTGCCCATCTGCCGCCAGCGGTCATAATCCTGCGGTTGTCCGCGGACATAAAGCAGACCGTTGAGCGATGATGATCCGCCCAGAACCTTGCCGCGGGGCCATTCTATCGACCGCCCATTCAGGCCCGGATCAGGCTCTGTCTTATAGCACCAGTCCACCTTGGGATTGTGAATCGTTTTGAAATAGCCCACCGGAATATGGATCCAGGGGTTAAGATCACGCCCACCGGCCTCAAGTAGAATCACCTTATGTGCAGGATTCGCACTGAGGCGATTTGCAAGGACACAGCCTGCAGAACCTGC
>CAYZKE010000297.1:0-4858 GCA_964478505.1 uncultured Loktanella sp. | reverse complement strand
ACGTCCCGGTCGCCTCAGCGAGCCAAGCGTCATATGTCTCTTGGCTGACGACTTTTACAGTGATCGGCATATAGGCATGATCCTTGCCGCAAAGCTCGGAGCATTGGCCAAAGAAGATCCCTTCACGCTCAGCAGCAAACCACAGTTCGGCCAGACGACCGGGCACCGCGTCCTGCTTCACGCCAAAGGCAGGGATCGTCCAGGAGTGGATCACGTCAGCCGCAGTTACCTGCATCACAACTGTAGCACCGACAGGCACAACAACCGCCGTGTCAGTCGCCAAAAGATACTCTTCCTGACTGTAGCCGTATTCTTCGAGTTCTTCGCGGGCCAGCATGTAGCTTTCGAAACCGAAGTCATGATCTACGTACTCATAACCCCAGTACCACTGATAGCCGGTGACCTTGATTGTAATATCCGCCTCGGGGATCTCCTGCTGTTTGAACAGCACTGGCAGCGAGAACGCACCGATAAAGACAAGGATCACAACCGGAACGACGGTCCATGCCACTTCTAGCGGCGAGTTATGTGTGAATGTCGCGGGTTCAGGGTTGCGCTTGTGGTTATAGCGGATCACGACCCACGCAAGAAGTGCAGTCACAAACAGCGTAATGATGGTGATGATCACCAACAACATGTTGTCGAGCCAGACCACATCGCGCGCCAGTTCTGTCGCAGACGGCTGAAAGCCCATGCCGCGATCAACTGGGCGACCCACAATCTCAAGCTCTTGGTTTACCTGCTGTGCTGTTGCTGATGTTCCCGCCATCAGCAGACCGGCGGTGGTCCAAAGCGACGTTGCAAAGGTGTTCAAACGCATATCGTACCCTATCTTATTTGCACCTGCGATGGTGCGTCTCCCGGGCGATTCCATTCGGGCTACGGACGGAATCCCATTGTATTCGACAGACCGTGTCCCATATCCTAACGCACAACTCAAGAACTGCTATTGCGTCAAACAGACGCTTTCGTGACAAAATTCACGCCGCACAAGGAAAAACCCATGTCCGCAGACCCGTTTCGCCCGTTTGAAACCAATCTAGATCAGGATACGGCACTTTTGCTGTTGCGTGAAGCGACCGCTGGCGCCGATGATGGTGAGCTCTTTCTGGAACGGCGCAAGTCCGAGTTGATCTCGTTTGACGACGGGCGCATCAAAACCGCCAGTTTTGATGCATCCGAAGGGTTCGGCCTGCGCGCCGTGCGGGGAGAAACCGCAGGATATGCCCATTCCACCACCATCGACGAACACGCCCTGAAACGTGCTGTTGCCACCGCGCGGCTTGCCGTCGGAGACGGTGGCGGCACCATGTCCGCAGCCCCTGCCGGTACAAATCGTAAGCTCTATTCCGATGATGACCCAATGCTGCAGGCCACCTTTCCCGCCAAGATCGACCTTCTGCGCGAAATAGACGCCTTCGCCCGTGCACTTGATCCGCGTGTCGTGCAGGTATCAGCAACCATCGCCGCGTCTCACCAGGAAGTCCTGATTCTGCGTCCCGAAGGCACGCTTGTGACCGATACCCGCCCGATGTCGCGCCTCAACATCAGCGTGATTGTCGAGGAGAATGGTAAACGCGAAAGCGGCGGTATGGGCGGCGGTGGCCGTGCGGGCCTGATCGGGCTGATCGGGCGTGACCATTGGGAACCTGTTGCACGCGAAGCGCTGCGTATTGCCTTGGTCAATCTTGATGCCGAACCTGCGCCTGCGGGTGTTATGGATGTCGTGCTCGGCCCGGGATGGCCCGGTATTCTGTTGCACGAGGCAATCGGCCACGGGTTAGAGGGTGATTTCAATCGCAAGGGATCAAGCGCCTTTGCGGGCCTGATGGGCCAGCAGATTGCCGCGAAAGGTGTGACCGTGCTGGATGATGGCACTATCCCTGACAGACGCGGGTCGATCACGGTAGATGACGAAGGCACGCCCAGCGCCAAGAATACACTGATCGAGGACGGTGTTTTGGTCGGCTATATGCAGGACCGCCAGAACGCCCGCCTGATGGGGGTCGCACCAACTGGCAACGGACGGCGCGAGAGTTTCGCCCATGCGCCTATGCCGCGCATGACCAATACCTATATGCTGGCCGGTGACGCCGCACCCGAAAGCCTTGTCGCTGATCTCAAGGACGGGATTTATGCGGTGGGGTTTGGTGGCGGTCAGGTAGATATCACCAACGGCAAATTCGTCTTCAGCTGCACCGAGGCCTACCGTGTGAAGAACGGTGTGGTCGGTGCCCCCGTCAAAGGCGCCACATTGATTGGTGACGGGGCGACGGCGCTGAAACATATCCGCGGGATCGGCAATGACCTTGCCCTTGATCCCGGGATCGGCAACTGCGGCAAAGCGGGCCAGTGGGTGCCGGTTGGTGTCGGGCAGCCCAGCCTGCTGATTGGCGGGCTAACGGTGGGTGGCGCGGCTGCCTAGGCTGATTCTTCTCAGTGACTGATGCGGCAGGGCTGTGGTTTTGCGGCCCCGTCGTGCCAAACTTGCAAGGTTTCTGAATTTTCGACGCATTTAATGTTAATCCGGTAAGAATTCGTTAACCCCGTTCAACCTACAGTCGGTCTGCAATATGGCGGAGTCGACAGGATGACCGGAACACACGCTTCTTCCACTCACCCCCCACTCCTACCCACCACGGAAGAGGATCCGTTCAATCGGCTCCGCCTATTGCGCTCACGTCGGGTTGGCGTTGCAACATATCACCGGCTGCTGGCAGAACACGGCAGCGCGGCTGATGCGTTACGTGCCTTGCCCGATATCGCCAAATCCGCCGGTGTCAGCGGCTATGAAGTCTGTTCTGAAGGTGTGGTTTCGGCGGAACTCAAAGCAGGAAAGGCTGCAGGGGCGCGATTGGTGATACATGGATCACCTACCTATCCTGCGTCACTCTACGAAATTGCCGATGCGCCACCTCTCATGTGGGTGCTGGGAGAAACGGCGCTGCTACAAAAGCCGATGATCGCGCTTGTCGGCGCGCGGAATGCGTCGTCCTTGGGAACACGCATGGCCAAACGATTGGCCGAGGATCTGACAAAAGCCGGTTTTGCGGTGGTTTCGGGCCTCGCGCGCGGCATTGATGCCGCAGCCCACCACGGCGCGCTTGCAGGCGGTACCATTGCTGTCATGGCCGGCGGTGTCGACACAATATACCCAGCGGAAAACACGCAACTGGCGCAAGACATCGCAAAACGCGGGGTGCGTCTGTCAGAAATGCCGATGGGGCTTCAGCCGCAGGCGCGGCATTTTCCCATGCGCAACAGAATCATTTCCGGTCTTGCCCGCGCCGTCGTGGTGGTTGAAGCCGCAGGAAAATCCGGCAGCCTGATCACCGCCCGCAATGCGCTGGATCAGGGGCGTGATGTTCTGGCTGTGCCGGGCCACCCGCTTGATGCCCGTGCTTGGGGATGCAACCTGTTGATCCGCGATGGTGCAACCCTTGTCCGCAGCGCTGAAGATGTCATTGATGCATTGACACCGGTCACAGAGGCGCCCGAAGCCCTCTCAACTGATTTACCTGAAGCAGCCCCACAGGAAAGAACGTTACGCGACATCGCGACCTTGCATTCGGAAATTCTGTCACGCCTCAGCGCTGCGCCGATCGCAGAAGACCAACTGATGCGCGATATCAAGGTGACAGCGACAGATGTGGCACCCGTTCTGATTGATCTGGAACTTGAAGGCAAAATCACGCGACATGCGGGTGGTTTACTGGCGCGGGTTGTCTAAGTTTACGGCAGTCCCGCGCAAAGATTTTTACCCTCATTGACATTCGGCAGGCAGACGCCACATCTTGCGCGACTTAAGGAACCGTATTGTCTGTAAAGGATTCTCATGCCCGTTGTCGTTGTCGAATCCCCTGCGAAGGCCAAGAAAATAAACGGTTATCTGGGCAGCAATTATACTGTTCTCGCGTCATACGGACACGTCCGCGACCTGCCGCCAAAGGATGGATCCGTCCTGCCTGATGAAGATTTCGACATGAAATGGGAAATTGCGGCTGACAGCAAAAAGCATATCAAGGCGATCGTTGACGCGCTGAAAAACGACAATGAGCTGATCCTCGCAACCGACCCCGACCGGGAAGGCGAAGCGATTTCTTGGCACCTGACAGAGGCGCTGATCGCCAAGAAAGCGATCAAGAAAGACACACCTGTCAGCCGCGTGGTATTCAACGCCATCACGAAATCCGCCGTTACCGAGGCGATGAAAAATCCCCGTCAGGTTGATGAACCTTTGGTCGATGCCTATCTGGCCCGCCGCGCGCTGGATTATCTGGTGGGCTTTAACCTCTCACCTGTCTTGTGGCGCAAACTGCCCGGCGCGAAATCCGCCGGCCGCGTCCAGTCGGTCTGCCTGCGCATCATCGTTGAGCGCGAGATGGAGATTGAGGCCTTCCGCAGTCAGGAATACTGGACCGTCAAAGCGCTTTTGGAGTCGCCACGCGGCCAGACATTCGAAGCGCGCCTGACCACGCTGGCAGGCAAGAAGCTTGATAAATTCGATCTGGGCAATGCCACGCAAGCCGAAATGGCTGTGCAGGCAATCAATTCGCGCGATCTGGTCATCCAGTCGGTCGAGGCGAAACCAGCCACCCGCAACCCTTCGCCGCCTTTCATGACCTCAACCTTGCAGCAAGAGGCCAGCCGCAAATTCGGCATGGGCGCGAAACAAACGATGAGCGTCGCCCAGCGTCTTTATGAGGCGGGCCTGATTACATACATGCGGACCGACGGTATCGACATGGCGCCCGAGGCTGTCACCGGTGCCCGCGATGCGATCAAGGCCAAATTCGGTGAGAAGTATCTGCCCGATCAGCCGCGTATCTACAAAAACAAAGCCAAGAACGCGCAGGAA
>CAYZKE010000296.1:0-4887 GCA_964478505.1 uncultured Loktanella sp. | reverse complement strand
AAATCCGGCGATGCAGACAAGGAGCGGAAACCAGAACACATCCGAGATGTTCTCTTCCTTATCCAGCGACAGCGTCGCCCCCTGATGCAGCCCTTGGTTCCAGAACAGCACCGCATAGCGCGACAGGATCGCAAAGACCGACCCCACCATGCACAAAACCGATGTCAGATCGGCGGCAGTATCAGGGTCTTCGATCGCTTCCCAAAGGGCGATGTAACCCAGATAAAACAGGAACAGGATGAGGAATGACGTCAAACGCGGGTCCCATGCCCAGTAGGTCCCCCACATGGGCTGCCCCCAGATGCCGCCGGTGAAGAGCGCGATCAGCGTGAAAACAACGCCCACAGGGGCCGCGGCACGCGCCGCAAGCGCCGAGACATGGTGGCGGCGGATGACCCAGATCAGGGAGGCCACCAGCATCATAATCCATGCGTTAATCGCCATCAGGGCCGCTGGCACATGCAGGTAGATGATCTTGACGGTCGAGCCCTGGCGGAAGTCATCAGGCGTAAAAAAGAACCCCCAGATCAAGCCCACCGTGAGGCACAGCCCCGCCAAAGCAAAACTCCACGGCAGGACCGGACGGGTCCAGCCCATAAAGCGTCTTGGATTTGCATATTCCCACATCGACATGGTGTTTATTTATCCTTCATGGTCCCGTCCAACAATCCCCGATCACCGCAGATTGATGCGTAAGACAGCCGCAGTGGCAAATGGCAAAAGCGCGAAACAGCCTGCCGTGATCCCCGCCATCAGCATCAAGGCCCCCGTCGGATCAAGGCCATCAGCCCCGCGACGTACGGCCTCGGCCCCGAAAATCAATGTCGGCACATAAAGCGGCAGCACCAGTAGCGACAACAACAACCCGCCGCGCCGGATGCCGACGGTCAGTGCTGCCCCGAATGTCCCGATCATCGACAGCGCAGGCGTGCCCAGCAAGAGCGAGATCAGCAGATAGGCGTAGGCCTCGGGCGCAAGGCTGAGCAGGAACCCCAAAGCGGGTGCCGCCAGCGTGAGCGGCAGACCCGTCGTGATCCAATGCGCCAGCGCCTTCATCAGCGCAGCCCCTTCCATTGGCAGCGGCGATGTCGCCAACAGGCTGAGCGATCCATCTTCGAAATCCAGCGCGAAAATCCGGTCGAGCGACAAGAGTGCAGCCAGGAGTGATGCGACCCAGAGGATACCGGGCGCGATGCGCGACAAAAGTTCTGTTTCTGGCCCTACTCCGAAGGGCACCAGCACGACGACGATTAGAAAGAAAGCAAGGCCAAGTCCAAAACCGCCGCCTGCACGGAACGCCAGCCGCAGATCGCGCAACAGCAGCGCAATCACAAGAAGGCCTCGTCTGATCCGCCATCTGCGTCCGCTGCGGCTTTGAACGGTGTCAGATCAAGTTCGGGGGCCGCCAGCCCCAGATCAATATGCGTCGCAATCACCGCCACACCGCCAGCTGCAAGATGCCTGTCTTGCAGCCAATCGGCAAAGAGCTTTACGGAAAACCGGTCGAGCGAGACCGTCGGTTCATCTAGAAACAAAACCTTGCGGCCGATCACACCCAAACGCGCCAACCCAAGGCGACGCTTTTGCCCTGCAGACAACGTCCCGCCCAAACGGTCACGCAGATCGGCCAGATCAAAGGTCTCTAAAATCGTATCAGGCAGCGCTGCACCATGCACATCCGCCCAGAATTTCAGGTTCTCCGTGACTGTCAGCGCGGTCTTGATGCCGTCCGCATGGCTGGCATAGGCCCCTTCCTCTTCAGGGAAATCCACTTCACCAGCGATGGGCGGCTGCAACCCTGCGAGCGTGCGCAGCAGCGTGGTTTTCCCGACGCCATTGGGACCGCGCAATATAATCGCCTGCCCCGCTGCCACCTCGAAACTGACGTCCGTCAGCACCGGCACGCCGCCTCGGGCGCAACTCAGTTTACGGACATACAGCATTCAGACAGGCAAGAGGGCCACGGCAACGCGCCGGCCCTCGGACAAGAGAACATTATAGGTCCGGCACGCCGCAGGGGATGCCATGGTTTCCACGCCAATCCCTGCATCCTCCAAAGCCGTACGAAAGTCCGCCGGCGGATGCGCGAGCTCGGCACCAGTACCAACGAACAGCACGTCTATATCACCTACATGGTCCAGCACAGCAGCGGTATCTGTAAAACCACCCCAGACGCTCACCCCCGAGGGCATGACCAGAACAGCACCATCATGGCGTTTCCCGCCAATGCGGAAAAACCCGGTGCCGTAGCCATCTATCGGCACGGCATCGTTATAGCTGATTTCGTTCAGACGCATGTCTCACCTCCATTCAGGTGTCGATGTGACCGTATTTCGTCCCCGCGCTCGGGTCTTTCTTCGACCAGTCGCGCTTGACGCCCAGCACCAGCAGGATCGCCGATGCCACAAAGATCGACGAATAGGTCCCGATCAACACGCCCCACATCATCGCAAAGACAAACCCGCGGATTACGTCACCACCCAAGACGAACAGCGCCAAAAGTGCAAGCATCGTCGTCATCGAGGTCATCAACGTCCGGCTGAGGGTTTCGTTGATCGACAGGTTCAGCACCTCTTTGAGGTCTTTTTGCTTATACTTGCGCAGGTTTTCCCGCACGCGGTCGAACACGATCACCGTATCGTTGATCGAATAGCCCACAATTGTCAGCAAGGCCGCGATAATCGCAAGATCGAACTTGATCTGAAGCTCCGAGAATATCCCGATGGTCAGGATCACGTCATGGCACAGCGCAAGCACAGCGCCGACCGCGAACTGCCATTCAAAGCGCAGCCAGATATACAGAAGGATCGCGATCACCGCCAAACTGACCGCCAATATCGCGGTCTGGATCAGCTCACCCGACACCTTTGGCCCCACGGATTCCACCGAAGGGAACGTCATATCGGGGTCAATTGTGCGCAGCGCAGCCTGCACCTGATCAATCGTTTCAGTCGCGATCCGCTCATCGCCTTCCTGCGCCTGAATGCGCACCATGGCCACGTGCTGGTTTTCGTCAAACGACGGATCGAACACCTCGGCAATGGACACATCACCAAGATCCAGCACCTCAAGCGCCGCACGGTATTGGGCCACATCGACAGGCGTTTCCGACTGTGTGCGGATGCTTGTGCCACCCTGAAAATCAATGCCGTAGTTCAGGCCCTGGATCAGAAACGACGCAAAGGCGATGACCATGGCGATCATGGAAATCCCCAGCCAGATACGGGCGCGGCTGAAGAAATCGATCGATGTATTTTCGCGAACCAGTCTCAGGCGCATATCAAACCTCGATTGTTTTGGGGCGGGTGCGCGAGAACCAGATCACAATCAGGGATCGGGTCACGAAAATCGCGGTAAAGACGGATGTCATGATCCCGAATCCCAAAGTCACGGCAAAGCCGCTGACCGGGCCGGAACCCATCGTAAACAGGATCACAGCCGTCATAAAGGTGGTAATGTTGGCGTCGATGATCGACGACAGCGCCTTTTCATAGCCAAGCTCGATCGCCCGCGCCGGACCTTTCGCGGTCTTCAGTTCCTCGCGGATGCGTTCGAAGACCAGCACGTTGGCGTCCACCGCCATGCCGATGGTCAACACGATGCCCGCGATCCCCGGCAAGGTGAGTGTCGCACCAACAATGCTCAGCAGGCCAAAAATCAGACCGACGTTGATGACCAGCGCAATATTGGCAAAAACGCCAAACAAACCGTAGCTAAGCACCATATAAAGCAAAATGCCGATACCTGCGACGATGCACGCCACCTGCCCCGCAGCAATACTATCGGCACCCAGTTCCGGGCCTATGGTCCGTTCTTCAAGAAACGTAAGTTCCGCAGGCAGCGCGCCGGCACGGAGCAGGACCGCCAGATTAGTGGCTTCTTCAACCGTGAAATTACCGGTGATGATGCCCGACCCGCCCGGAATATGGCTTTGGATCGTGGGGGCAGATATGACCTCATTATCCAGCACAATCGCAAAGGGGCTGCCGATGTTTTCCAGCGTATAGTCGCCAAATTCACGTGCCGCGGATGTGTTGAACCGGAACGCCACCGCAGGGCGGCCGTTCTGGTCAAAATCAAGCTGTGCGTTTTGCAGGTCTTCGCCCGTCACCACAGGGCGACGTTCCAGAATATAGTAAAGGCCCGCGGTCTCTTGCGCAGGCACAATCATATTACCTGTACCCGCCGACGCATCGGGATCGCCCGTCGTGCCCTCAACAGGGTTGAATGTCAGCTGTGCAGTAGTGCCCAGCAGTTCGATGATCTCGTTGGCCGAACCGACACCAGGGACCTGTACCAGAATACGCTCTGCCCCTTGCCGCTGGATCGTTGGCTCACGGGTGCCGACCTCGTCAATCCGGCGGCGAATGATTTCAAGCGTTTGCAGGATCGTCCGCTCGTTCATCGCGGACATTTCTGCATCGCTCAGCGTGATGGTCAGCAGGGTACCATTCAGGCGGACATCAATATTGGTGGCGGCAGCACCGGTGAAAGACGCCACAGGTGTGGCCAAACTCCGCGCAATCTCGAAAGCGCGGGTCGCACCTGCCGCCTCGGAAATACGCACGCGCAATTCGGTGGGCGGGCTATCTTCGCGGGTAACGAACCCAACGGTATCACGCTCTACGGCCAAAGCATCGCGCACTGATGGCCAGAAACCTTCAAGAAATGAGGCATGCACATCCTCGACCTGTACTTCGACCAACAGGTGCGCACCACCGCGCAGATCAAGCCCGAGGTTAACAAGACCCGAGGGCAGAAAACTGGGCCATTGCGCGGCATCAGCGGCAAGCGCGTCATTGGTGACGCCCGTGTCGATGATCGCCATCGCGTCATTATGCGTCTCGACCCGACCATAAAAGCCGTTGGGCAAGGCAAACATCAGAC
>CAYZKE010000295.1:0-4897 GCA_964478505.1 uncultured Loktanella sp. | reverse complement strand
CGCAACAAGGGCGGTCATCGCCGCTACGGGCGGTCTGACATCCGGCGTTTGTCCTTTGTGATGGCCGCGCAAAAGCTGGGGTTCAGCCTGTCGGAAATCGCACCCCATCTGCGTCGCCTCCCCGACCACAAAGCACCGTCCAAAGCCGACTGGACACGGATCAGTGCTGCATTCCGAAAGGATATCGACGCGCGCATCGCCGCGTTAGAGGACCTGCGTGACAAGCTGGACGGCTGTATCGGTTGCGGCTGTCTGAGCCTGAAATCCTGTGCGCTCTATAACCCTGCCGATGTGAAAGCGGCCGAAGGTGTCGGGCCGCGCAATCTCATCGCCACAACCACTTGACTCTCCCCGTGGCAGGCGGTTCCTCTGCGCCCCATGAAAATTTCGCATCGCATCACAAATATCACCGGCGGCGGCTCTGACGGCTGGGACGTGTTTTACAAAGCGCGGCGCATGATCGCAGAAGGCATTTCTGTCACGGAACTGACCATTGGCGAACATGATATCCGCACCAGCCCTGCCATTTTGGAGGCGATGAACAGGTCGGCCACGGGCGGCCATACGGGCTATGCCATGGTTCCGGGCACACTTGCTTTGCGCAAATCGGTTGCCGCAAGGATTGCCGCGCGCACCGGCGTGCCCACAACTGCAGACAACATCCTGATCACACCAGGCGGACAGGCCGCGCTCTTTGCAGCCCATATGGCTGTCTGCGATCCCGGGGACACCGCGGTTTATATCGACCCCTACTATGCCACCTACCCAGGCACGATCCGCGGTGCAGGTGCTGTGCCCAAGGCGATCGTGACAACACCGGACACCGCCTTTCAACCGACCGCTACGGCGCTACAAGAGGCGACGAAAGGCGCGGCCTCTTTGCTGGTCAACACCCCCAACAACCCCACAGGTGTTGTTTACGGGCAAGAGACCCTCGCAGCCATTGCGAGGGCCTGCATCGCCAATGATCTGTGGCTAATCTCGGATGAGGTCTATGACACGCAGGTCTGGGAAGGCCGCCATGTCAGCCCCCGCAGCCTGCCAGGCATGGAAGAGCGGACGCTTGTCGTGGGGTCCATGTCCAAAAGCCACGCCATGACCGGCAGTCGCGTGGGCTGGATCTGTGGCCCGACCGAGACGATCAGCCAGATTATCAACCTTGCCACCCACACGACATATGGCGTGGCTGGCTTTATTCAGGACGCCGCTGATTTCGCGTTGAATCAGGGGGATGCGGTGGAGGAAGAGGTTGCAGCCCCATTCCGCCGCAGACGTGCGCTCACGATGCAGGCGCTGGAAGGCCAGAACGTGGTGCGCGCGGTGCCTGCACAGGGTGCGATGTATGTCATGCTTGACCTGCGTGCGACCGGCATGAGCGGTGAAGACTTCGCAAATGCGCTGCTTGATGCCGAACATATCGCGGTGATGCCCGGCGAAAGCTTCGGCGCGGCGGCAGCGGGCCATGTGCGGGTCGCCATGACGATTGCGGATGATCAATATCTGGATGCACTCAATCGCCTGATCCGTTTCGCCAGCGGCCTGGCTGCGCAATAGGCGCCCGATTTCAGGCGGCACGGCGGCATAGAATCGGCTAGCGTCGGGTCATGATGTTTGACCTGCCTGATGATGACACGCTCTATGATGCGCTTTTGGCGCGCGATCCCGACTATGACGGGCGGGCATTTGTCGGCGTGTCCTCGACAGGTATCTTTTGCAGGCTGACCTGCCCTGCGCGCAAACCAAAGCGTGAAAATTGTCAATTTTACAACGATGTATCCGCCTGCCTTCAGGCGGGTTTTCGCCCTTGCAAACGCTGCCACCCGCTGTCACCTGCGGCGCAGGGCGATCCGGCGGTTACGACACTGCTTGCAGCGCTTGAGACACAACCGGAGCAACGCTGGTCCGAGACAGATATCATCCGGATGGGGTTTGATCCGTCAACGGTGCGCCGCGCCTTCAAACGGCACTTTGGGCTGACATTCCTTGAAATGGCACGCAGCAGGCGGTTGGCATTGGGGTTCACGGCCCTCAGTGCGGGGTCAGTTATCGCCGCACAGCTGGATGCGGGGTTTGAAAGCCCCTCCGCTTTTCGCGCAGCCTTTGCCAAATTGATGGGGGTCGCCCCCGGCAGCCTTGCCAAGGATGCGCTTTTACGCGCCGACCACATCAAAACACCGCTGGGCGATATGATTGCGGTGTGCGACAACCGCGCGCTGCACTTGCTGGAATTCGCAGACCGCAGGGCCCTTCCTGCGGAAATGCAACGGCTGCGCAAAGCGGCAAAGGGCAGCATCGGGATCGGTCGTTTTGCAACACATGACCAGATCGAAGCGGAACTTAACGCGTTTTTTGCCCGCACATCGGATCAGTTTGCCACGCCGCTTGCCCTGCATGGAACCGCCTTCACCCGCAACGTCTGGGCCACCTTGCGCACCATTCCCGCAGGCGAAACGCGCAGTTACAGCGCGATTGCCGCCGCCATCGGCGCGCCGCCTGCCACCCGCGCTGTGGCCCGCGCAAATGGCGCCAACCAGATCGCAATCGTCATCCCGTGCCACCGCGTGATTGGCGCGGATGGATCGCTGACAGGCTATGGCGGCGGGCTTTGGCGCAAGCAATATCTGATCGACCTTGAAAAACACTATGCTGACAGGAGACAGCCATGACCGATCTAGGCGCTACATTTCGCGCACTGCACATCAAAGGTGACCCGCTTTTGATGGTGAACGTCTGGGATGGCGGGTCAGCCAAGATGATGGCGGCCATGGGGGCCAAGGCCCTTGCGACATCTTCGGCCGCCCATGCCTTTACGCTCGGTCGGCCCGATGGCGGCACCCTCACGCGGGACGAGGCACTGGCACATGCGCAGGATATTGTCAGCGCCACACCGCTGCCTGTGCAAGGTGATTTCGAGAACGGGTTCGGCGATGATCCCGACACTTGCGCCGAGACCGTGCGGATGGCCGCCGAGATAGGTTTGGCTGGCATCTGCATCGAAGACACTGCCCTGCCAGCTCAGACGGCTTATGATTTCGAACTCGCCGTCGAACGGATTGCGGCGGCTGCGGCGGCGGCGCGTGGTTTGGGGCATGATTTTGTGCTGACAGCTCGTGCCGACGGCATTCTGACTGGCGCTTATGACACGGATGATGCAATCCGCCGTTTGCGGGCGTTTGAGGCGGCGGGGGCAGATTGCCTTTACGCGCCCTTGCCGCCGGATATGGCTGCACTTGCGCGGATCTGTGCGGCAACAACAGCGCCGGTCAACGC
Source organism: uncultured Loktanella sp. (assembly GCA_964478505.1). Taxonomy (GTDB): domain Bacteria; phylum Pseudomonadota; class Alphaproteobacteria; order Rhodobacterales; family Rhodobacteraceae; genus Yoonia. The sequence goes on along the minus strand of CAYZKE010000295.1, from coordinate 1,627 downwards.
GCTGGTTGCAGGGCCTTTCAACCGCCACACCCAGGCTGAATTCGCAAACATCGGAGTGGCGCGCTTGTCGCTTGGCTCTGCGCTTTCACGGATCACCCACCGCGCGATCTATGATGCCGCAACCGCCATGTTCGGATCAGGTGATTTTTCCGCACTTCAGAAAGGCATCAGCAGCGATATCATTGACGATCTGCTGACATAGACAGGCCCAAGCCATAAAAATGGGGCCTGTCAGACTTCTGACAGGCCCCATCAAAGCATCCAATGCAATTGTTTTTTGGGGAAGGGACAGTGCGGTTGGATACCTTTTTGCTCAGTTCTTAGAACTTGAACGATGCACGCAGTGTCAGCGTTGTCGCATCGACGTCGAGGCCATCGTTGTCCGCAACATCTTCAAACTGGTGCTGCAGAACTTCACCACCCAACACGATGGAGTCGCTCATCATGTAGGACAGGCCGAGACCGGCAAATGTGCCGTCGGTGTCGCCTTCGAGGATATCGCCAGATGTTTGCGCCTGTGCGTAGCCCGCGGTGATGTATGGCATGAATGCGCCCGCATCATAGCCAAGTTTGGCTTTTGCACGTGCAACACCATCCAGATCAGAGTCTGGCGCGTCGAACGAGATATCTGTCAGGTCATAATCAACCTCACCACCCAGAACGATGGAGCCGAAATCATAGTTGTAGCCAGCGTGGACACCGTAGATCACGCCGTCAGGCTCGGATGGCGTTGTTGCCGCGTTAGGATCCAGTTGACCATAACCAAGCTGACCACCGACATAAAAGCCGGTCCAGTCATTGCCCATCATCACAGGCGCGGGGGCAACAGCAACAGGTGCGGGAGCAGGTGCTGCAACTGGCTCGGACAGTCCGCCAGCAGTTGCCATACCGGCGACGATCGCCAAAGGTGCAGCCAACATGCTCGTGCGGGCGATTTTCGAAGTCATAAACATTGTAGTCTCCGTTTTTCGGTTGTTGTACGAGCCACAGATGACACTTCGTTTACCGTATTCAACCAGCCTCACGGGGCTGTGACAATCATCGGCCAAAACTGGCGGAGTACGGCGCATCGCATCGGCCAAAACTGGCCGATTTTATAGGAAAATCAGTCAAATACCCGTTTTTTGCCTTATATCAATCGCACGATTTCGTGATGTTGTATAATTGAGGGCTTTGCCTAAGGGCTCAGCCGCCCACCCGACAGCGGGGCCGGCACAGCGGTCGTTTGCGGGCTTGATAACGGATACCCCCGAACGGCCCTCACCGCCAGATAAGCAAAGGCCTGCGCCTCGAGCATATCGCCGTCCAATCCCACGGCTTCGACGGGGATCACTGCGCAGGACAGCGTCCGCGCCAGACCGGCCATGACCGTCTTGTTATGCCGCCCGCCGCCGGTGACCAAAAGCTGTGCGGGCATGGTGGGGCAAAGGGCCAGGGCCGCGACAACAGATTGCACCACAGCTGCGGCAAGTGTGGCCAGTGCATCGGCGTCAGTCAAATCTGCAACAGCCCGGACCAGCCCGTCAAAGGCATCGCGGTCAAGCGATTTGGGAGCGGGTTTGGTGAAATAAGGATGGGCCATGAAGGCCGCAAGGATACCGGCATCCGCCTGCCCCTGCGCCGCCAG
>CAYZKE010000294.1:0-4902 GCA_964478505.1 uncultured Loktanella sp. | reverse complement strand
GGTTGGCGTTTCCGTTGGATTATCGAGAGCGGCTCTTTCCAAACCTCTTTGGAGATGGTGACCTGACTGTGTGATTTTCGTTAGTCCGCGCTCTGCGCAGGAAAGCGCGCCCAGGGAGAAAGTGGACGGATCCCCTAAGCAATGAGTTCACAGCTGTGAACCTGTCTTCTGCGCGACGAAACAAGACGCAGTTCACAGCTGTGAACTTTTCATGCAGCGTCCTTTCTCATAAGGGCCATGATCATGGGACCACAGGAGAATTCACCGAGCGCAGCCTTTGCAGACAGCGACCGCAAATACCCACCAGGTGACCGGATGTCGCCGAAGCGTTCCAACATTGCCAAGATGACCACCGATGCCTCTTCCGGGCCCATGTACTGTTTGGCCTCATCCCACGCTGAAGGAGAGACGCCCATCATAGGTCTTATTACATCGGCAACCCTTACTAGATCATGCCAGTGGCGCACAGGTCGTTCAGCATAAGTTCGGTATTCAGAGCAAGCGGCCAAAACGAGACCGAGGGGTATTCTAGGTAGATTGTTGTCGACCGAGACAGGCTCATCAGTCCCACCCTCTACAACCAGTGCTGTCGCCGGATCGGAGACGCTGCCCTCGCCCTGCGCTTTTTCTAAGCGTGGTTCAAAATCATAAGAGTCTTTATTTGAATTCTGATAGTGCTGCTCATTTGTGACTTCATTGGTGCTCATATCTTGTGACTGCACTGGTTCCAACAGGTCCCTAATGGCGTTGAGGGCTTCGGACAACGCAGATTCCATCTGCTGCAACTCTGCAAAGTCGAGCTTGCGGCGAAGGTCACGCGCCGTCAGGACGCATAGGTCGGACGCCTGGTCCCAGATGGCGCGGTCAGGGCGCAGAGAGCGGCCGTAGTCGACGAGACCCGCTAGATCACGGCGCATGAGGCTTACAGTGGTTCTAAGCCGCTTGTAGCGCTCCTCCGCAGCACGGACAGCCTCTGCGGCTTCGCACACTTCGACGAAGCGTTGGGCGAGGGGGGCCAGATCGAAGCCGAAAGCGATCTTTTCGTCCCCATACCGGCGCGCGTAACGCTTGCCATTGGGACTGTCGCGACGCACGACGAAACCGGTTTGCACCAGGTTCGCCAGATGCCGCCGCATGGTCGAACAGGGCATGCCGTTCAGGCGCTCACAAATAGCCTTGTTGGACGGATGCACGACAGTTTCACTATGGTTCCCGCCAACGATCGTGGCCTGATGGAAACTGACCAATGCCTGAAGCACGCTCAAATCACGGTCGGACAAGCCGAAGGCGATACGGGCAGCGGCGAGTTCGCGAAGTGCTTCCCATTTGTTGACGCCGGAAGGCGGGAGGTCCTGTTGCGCCGCTGCCTGATAGTGCAGAATGGCAGCATTTATGGGTCGCCTGAAAGGCGTTACGGGGGTGTAGTCCATTTTACATTCACGAAGACAAAGAAATCACGGTCCGCGAATCACTTAAGACTTGCGAAAAACGGCGTCCGAGACTAACTTGAGAGTGCTAAGAACAAGTCAGGGTCTCGTAGGGCGGTCGCTTTGCGGGACCTTTTCTTTGGCTTTTTCGTGCCTCCTGTTTTTGGTTTCTGCTCTTCCTCAGTCTTCTGAACGCTGCTTCCAGCGTTCGTGAAGTTCTTCAATCAAATCATCGGCTTCAGACTCTACCCAGTCGGCAAACTTACTATTCTGCAACTCGATCGAGATCCCTTTGGCGGTGCGTTTGAGCGTGCCGCCACGTTTGCCCCCAATCCTGAGCGGCTGACTGGATGCAGCAGAAGGGGAGGGGGCCTTGGCCGGTTTGACTAACCTTGTGACAACCTTCGACACGGCCTCGAACGCCTGCACAGAGGGGTCGTCGGTCGCAGGTGCGGCATCAATCACCATGGCCACATCGGCCTTGCCATGGGTTTCCTCAGCAAGGCGGATCAGGCTGCCCCGATCCAGGTCGTTGTCCGCGATGGCACGGCCCATGGCCTCCCACCGGGGTCGGCCGATGCCGTGTGCAGCACCGATGGCGCGGATGAGGTCTGTACCGACCATGTCGGCGATGGCGATGGCCATGGACACCGAAGATTTGGTCACGGTCAGAATTTCTGCAACCTGTGATTGATTTCCAAAGCCCGACGATACGAGTTCTTGCGCAAAAATCGCCTTTTCAATGAAGGACAAATCGCGGCGCGCCATGTTTTCGGAAATCTGCGCACGCAGGGCGCTGTCATCATCCAGATTGGCGACCAGTGCGCGCACCTTGGCGACCTTGTCGGACTGGCGGATCGCCTCGAGCCGGCGGCGACCATAGACGAGCAGATAGCGGTCCGTCTCTGACGGGTGCCGGCGCACAAGAATTGGTACGGTCTGACCATTCGCCTCGATTGCGGCGCGCAGATCATGTACATCGGCTGGATCAAGCCGGTCGGCCATTCGGTCGTCGACGATACTGGCCGGGTCGAGTTCCCAGACATGATGTGAATCGACCGCATCACGGGCCGAGCGCAGGGCGCGGTTGGACGTCATCATAGGGGTTACGGCGCCAGCCTGAGGGGCAGGGGCCGGGCCACCGGCTGCCGCGAGATTGTCGAGCATCGACATCCGTTTTTTCTTGCCACTCGTCATGACCGCCCCCACGTTTTCTGAATAAGATCAGCGACTTCGTCGTTCAGCGCGTTCAGGCTTTCAAGGGCGCGATCGTAGGTCGTGCGGGTAAAGGCGCTCCGCTCGACTTCGTATAGGGTTTGCTTTGTCAGACCTGCATCGGAGATCGCCGTGGATTTGAGCATTGGCGAGTTGAGCACCGCATCGCCATACATGGTGCGCAGAAAGGCGACGATCCGGTTTTGTGGTGCATCCTGAGGTTCATAGCGTGTCAGCGCATAGCGCATCCAGTCGTGGGACATGTCCGCACCGCTTTCGGCGATCACGTCCATCAGATCAGCCGTCATGCGCAGAAATTGCGACATCGACATCACGTCGAGCATTTCCGGATGAATTGTGACCAGCACGCCGGTGGCGGCCGAAAGTGCGGACATGGTGAGAAAGCCCAGTTGCGGCGGGCAGTCGATGACCACAACGTCGTAATCGCCGTCAACCTGCGCCAACGCCTCTTTCACGCGGAAAAAGAACAGGCCTGCGTTGCCTTGTGAAAGAGCACGCGGCGTTTCGTGTTCGAACTCCATCAGTTCCAGATTGCCCGGGATCAGGTCGAGGTTCGGGATATAGGTCTTGCGGATGACGGCGCGGATCGGCTCTGGGTCGTCATAGCGGATCGCGTCATAGAGCGTGCCGCCATCTGTCAGATCGAATTCGGGCTGTACGCCATGTAACGCCGTGAATGAGGCCTGCGGATCAAGATCAATGCCCAGGACGCGATAACCGCGCAAGGCCAGCCGTTGTGCAAGGTGTGCCGAAGTCGTGGTTTTGCCCGAACCACCCTTGAAGTTCATCACACCGATGACTTGCAGGTGATCGCCGTCACGCCGTCCGGGGATATAGTCTCCAGGCTTGCGCGCGGTCTTTTCCAGCAGGACACGCAGGGCCTGAATGTCCTGCGCGGAATACAGGCGACGATTGCCGGCCGTCAGTTCAGGCGAAGGGCCCTTGCCATCAAGGTTGATTTTGCGCAGGTATGAGTCGTTCACACCAAGAAGCGCTGCCGCCTCGCCGGAGGTGAATTTGCGCATTTCCTTTGTGGCGTCAGGGGGAAACAGGCTCTCGCGTTGCGAATGCAACTGGTTGGCCAGCCACTCGGAATGCTGGCGGATGACCGCGTTCAGGTCCTGATGCACGAAAGTCTTGTTCATCTGCCCTCTCGATCCGCGCTACGCATCTTTGGCGTGTTCACGGTTATTGACGTTTTTTGCCTCGTTTCCGTGACTATTGCCGTAAGAGTCGGATTCGCGCAAGTTTTTTCCACATCTTGTGTGAGCTCACCGTCGAAACACAAGCCCGTTCGCCGTCGTCGTCGAATGCTGATCTTGGCAATTGCGGCAGGATGATATACATATAGGATCGTATATCCACTTGGAGGAACGACACCATGCAAGTTGCAAAATGGGGGAATTCGCTCGCGGTCCGGCTGCCTGCCGATCTTGTGCGCGAACTTGGCCTCAAAGAGGGTGACCAAATCGATCTGATAAAGGACGACGGTACTTTGCTTGTCCAGCGCCAACCTCGCGCCGATGAAGTCCTGCAAGGGCTAAGGCGGTTTCGCGGAAAGCTATCCAAGGACGCACGCCTGAGCCGCGACGCTGCGCATGAGCGCTGAATTCGCGGATACAAATGTCGTCCTTTACCTTCTTGACGACGGCCCAAAGGCGGATCGGGCGGAAGACATCCTGGGGCAGGGGCCGCGGATCAGTGTGCAGGTCCTGAACGAAGCGATGGTCAATTGCCGGAGGAAAGCCGGTCTCAGTTGGGAGGAGACCGGCACTTTTCTCGCAGGGGTCCAATCCTTGTGTCCAGTCGAGGACCTGTCTGTGCAAACCCATCTTGTGGGCCGAGCTTTGGCAGAAAAATACCAGCTTTCGGTCTATGACGCGATGATTGTGTCGGCCGCTCTTATTGCTGGATGCACGACTTTGTGGAGCGAAGATATGCACGACGGATTGCTGGTCGAAGATCAGTTACGCGTCGTGAATCCATTCACCTGACCAGAAAACGGGCTGCAACCTTGCAATCGTTCCATGAGTTGGAAGATTTGCAAGGTTGTGTTTATTGCGCGCACTTCAGCAAGCCCAACTTCTCCGCGCGTTCCAGCAGCATCCTCACGGACGACGGCTGCCAGCTGGCGCGTCCGCGCGGGGTGCGTTCGCGCATGGATTCCAGCCGGTCACAGATCTTCTGGAGCGTGATGTTGGGGTCCGCGCCCTTGATCGCTGCGACAATCGCCGGCAGG
>CAYZKE010000293.1:0-4916 GCA_964478505.1 uncultured Loktanella sp. | reverse complement strand
GGCGTTACGCGTTGGCACCATCTGCAGTTCGACGGCGATGGTGCGCAGGTGTTCGACAGCGCGGGCCGCACCCAAGGCACCATAACCAATTGCCGCCATCGGCTTGCGGTTCCACTCCTTGTAGGCCTGATCCAGCGCATTTTTCAACGCGCCGGTGATCGAGCGGTTATATTCGGCGACAACAAAGATATAGCCGTCGAATTCGCCGATCTTCTCCTGCCATTTGACGGCGCGCTCATCGCTTGATGGCATCCACAGGTTGCTTGCGGCCTCATCGAAGAGCGGCAGGTCATAGTCGCGCAGGTCAACAAGCTCGACCTCCATATCATCGCGCGCCTGTGCTTGTTTCAGCATCCAAGCGGCGGGTTTATCGGCGAAACGGGTCTGGCGTGTGGAACCGATAATGAGGGCAATTTTTGGTTTTACAGTCATGGTAATCTCCGGGCGTTGAATTGTTGTGTCATGGACTTAGGCAGTGCGCCCTGCCCCGCACAGGCACACCACAACACAGCACGTGTGCAAAAATAGGATAGATGTGCTGTCCCTCTTGCTCCTGCGCGCATCCGGTGGTTTATCGGTGCTATGCAAAAGCCATCTGACAATCCCGCTGACCCGTTCAAGAAAGCGCTCGCCGAAGCGACGAAAGTCATGGCGGACGATCCAGACTTGGCCGTCACCTATTCGGTTGATCCAGCAGGCCAGACAGCAGACACGATCCGTCTGCCGCAGGTCTCGCGCCGCATGACACGGGAAGAGGTGCTTTTGGCGCGAGGCACCGCCGATGCCTATGCATTACGCCACAAATTCCACGACCCCAAGGTTTCGGCACGCTACATGCCGCAGGGCCAGATGGCGCAAGACCTCTATGAGGCGATGGAGACGGCCCGCATCGAAGCCGTTGGTGCGCAGCATATGCCGGGCACCGCAGGCAACATTGACGCCAAGATCGGCAATGAGGCGATGCGCAAGGGCTATGAGCAGATCACCCAAGCATCCGACGCGCCTTTGGCGGTTGCTGCGGGCTATCTCATCCGCCACCTTGCCACGGGACGTGACCTGCCCAAAGGTGCGCAGAACGTCATGGAGCTCTGGCGGGGGTTTATCGAGGATCACTGCGGCGACACCTTGGAAGACCTGAAAGACACCCTGAATGACCAGCAGGCATTTGCGAAATTCGCGCGCCAGCTGATCAGCGATATGGGCTACGGCGATCAATTGGGCGATGATCCCGACAGCCTTGATGATGATCAGGAAGATGAGGCCGAGGAAGGCAGCGACGATCAGGACGAACCCGATAGCACCGGCGAGGATGACAGCGAAGGCGAAGAGGCCGAAGGCACGCCCGAGCAGAGCCAGGAGGACAGCCAGGACGCGAGCCAGGCCCAGGTCAGCATGGATGATCAGGCCGACGCCGAAATGGGCGAAGAGGCCGAGATGCCCGAGGGCGAGGCCCCGCTGGAACCGCCTGCCCCGCAGCCTGTATCGGATGCCGATCCGGACTACCGCGTGTTCACCACCGAGTTTGACGAGGAAATCGCCGCCGAGGACTTGGCCGAACCGGTCGAGCTGGAACGCCTGCGCGCCTATCTTGACCAGCAGCTCGAGCCGCTGAAAGGTGCCGTGTCACGTTTGGCCAATAAGCTGCAACGCCGCTTGCAGGCCCAGCAGAACCGGTCATGGGAATTTGACCGTGAAGAGGGCATTCTTGACGCAGGCCGCCTTGCGCGTGTCGTGGCCTCACCAACGACGCCTTTGTCTTTCAAGGTCGAAAAAGACACCGATTTCCGCGATACCGTCGTAACCCTTTTGCTGGATAATTCCGGCTCCATGCGCGGGCGTCCGATCTCGATCGCTGCGATCTGCGCCGATGTGATGGCACGCACCTTGGAACGCTGCGACGTGAAGGTCGAGATCCTCGGCTTTACCACCAAAGCGTGGAAAGGCGGCCAGAGCCGTGAAAAATGGCTGGGCGACGGGCGCGTGGCCACCCCGGGCCGTCTGAATGACCTGCGCCATATCGTGTATAAGTCGGCTGACGCGCCTTGGCGCCGGACACGGCCCAACCTTGGGCTGATGATGAAAGAGGGCCTTCTGAAAGAGAATATCGACGGTGAGGCGCTGGAATGGGCCTACCGTCGTCTCGTTGGCCGCCACGAGCAGCGAAAAATCCTGATGGTGATTTCCGATGGCGCGCCGGTTGACGATTCAACCCTGTCTGTGAACCCCGCCAACTATCTTGAAAAACATCTGCGCGACGTCATCGCGATGGTCGAGAAACGCAAGGCTGTCGAACTTGTTGCAGTGGGGATCGGGCATGATGTCACCCGCTATTACGAACGCGCGGTGACAATCACCGATGTCGAACAGCTTGCTGGCGCGATGACCGAGCAGCTCGCGAGCCTCTTTGACAGCGATCCGCGCAAACGCGCCCGTGTGTTGGGGATGCGCCGGGCCAGCTAGGGTGTGATTGGACCGCCGCTGGTATCCAGCACGCAAGCAAACATAAAGAAGAGTGGGATTTTTGAAATGTTTCAAAGCTTTGAAGCGTCATCTTCACCTGAACAAGGCCCACCACGGCTGGCATCTCTGCGCGCCTTAATGGCGCAACGCGGCGTTGATGTCTTTCTCGTCCCTCGTGCCGATGCCCATCAGGGCGAATATGTCGCCCCGCGTGATGCGCGTCTGGAATGGCTGACAGGCTTTTCCGGATCGGCTGGTTTTTGTGCTGTCCTCTCTGACGTGGCGGGTGTGTTTATTGACGGTCGTTACCGCGTGCAGGTCCGTGCGCAGGTCGCGGATGATTTCACCCCTGTCCATTGGCCTGAGACGCAACTTGCGGACTGGTTGCCCGCGCAAAGGCCGGAGGGTGGCAAACTGGCCTATGATCCATGGTTGCACACGGTCTCAGAGATTGCGGGGTTGCGCGAAAAGCTTTCCGGTTTTGAACTGGTGACCACCGACAATCTGGTCGATGCGATCTGGGCGGATCAACCTGCCGCCCCTACAGCCCCTTTCACAGCCCACGCGCTGGAACATGCGGGCGAGACCCATGACGCAAAACGGGCGCGTCTTGAACATCCGCGGCACGGATATTGCACGCAATCCCGTGCCACAGGCCTTTGCGATCCTTCACCAGAGCGGTCGCGTTGATCTTTTTGCCGGTGCCGGCAAAACCGCCGAGATTGAAGACCATCTGGGTCCGGATGTGACTGTGCATGACTTTGGCGATTTCATACCGGCACTGACCAACCTTCAAGGCAAAGTCCTGATCGACACGCGGACCTGCCCTGACATCGTGGCGTCCACCCTCAAAGAGGCCGGCTGTGACGTTGTACAAGGCCAAGACCCCTGCATCCTGCCAAAGGCCTGCAAGAACCCAACCGAAATTGCCGGTTCAAAGGCCGCCCACGCGCGTGACGCGGTGGCGATGGTGCAGTTTCTGTCGTGGCTTGATACAGAGGCGCCGAAAGGCGGTCTCACCGAGATTGATGTGGTCAAAGCGCTGGAAGGGTTCCGCACGCAGACCAATGCACTCCGCGACATCAGTTTTGAGACGATCTGCGGGTCCGGCCCGAACGGGGCGATTGTCCACTACCGCGTCAGCGACAAAACAAACCGGGCTGTCCAGATCGGTGAGTTGTTGCTGGTAGACAGTGGTGGCCAGTATATCGACGGCACAACCGATATCACCCGCACGATTGCGATTGGCACACCAACAGATGAACAACGCGCCTGCTATACCCGCGTCCTGCAAGGGATGATCGCAATCAGCCGGATCCGCTTTCCCCAAGGTGTCGGCGGGCAACATCTTGATGCGCTGGCGCGCGCACCGCTGTGGATGGCGGGCATGGATTATGACCACGGCACCGGCCACGGCGTTGGCAGCTATCTGAGCGTGCATGAAGGTCCGCAGGGGATATCGCGGCGGTCCGAAGTGGCGCTCAAAGCGGGTATGATCCTGTCCAATGAACCCGGCTACTACCGTGAAGGCGCTTTCGGGATTCGCATTGAAAACCTGATCGTCACAGTCGATGCCCCTGATCTGGCCGGTGCTGACGCACGCGCGATGTTGTCTTTTGAAACGCTGACCTATGTTCCGTTCGACAGGCGTCTGATTGACGCCGACCTACTGACAAATGCAGAACGGGACTGGATTGATCGTTATCATAGCGATACATTTGCGCTTCTGGCGCCGCGACTGGATACACAAACCCAGGATTGGCTGGCAAAAGCCTGCGCGCCACTCTGAGATAGCGTACTGCTTGGCATAATGAACCTGCTTGGGTGCTCCCGTGGCAGGTCGTCTAATGAAAAGGAAGCGACCATGGCTGATCATATCAAAATTCGTCCCGCAACGGGGACTTGGGTCGTGCGCGCAGCGGGTGCTGTGATTGGCGAAAGCACCAATGCGCTAGAGCTTGTCGAAGGGGACTACCCGCCTGTGATCTACTTCCCCCGCGCTGATCTTGCGATGGCATTTCTTGAGCGCACGGACCTGAGTTCGACCTGTCCCTACAAGGGTGAGGCCAGCTTCTTTACGATTGAAGCGAAAAGCGGGCCGATCGCCAATGCGGCGTGGTCGTACGAAAACCCCAAAGACGCTGTTGCCCAGATCAAAGAGCATCTGGCCTTCTATACCGACAAAGTAGCGGTCGAACAGGTCTAGGAGTGTTCCTCGGCGGCTGTCTCTGACAAGGCACGGTTCATCGCGCGCAAAGCATCGACATGGAACAAAGCCCCCCAAAGCTCTGGTGGGGCATCTTCGCCACCCAGCGTGACCACAGGGATAAAGCGGTGCCCCCCGCCGTCAAACATGGGCATGGCCTGTTCCAGCGTGGCGTTCCCGTCAATATAGACGCCGTCGCGGATCATATCCCAGCACGCGTCCTCTTCTGCCGCATTCTTGGCGTCCATCT
>CAYZKE010000292.1:0-4929 GCA_964478505.1 uncultured Loktanella sp. | reverse complement strand
AGCATCTTGTCCCGCACAGGGCGGCCGTTGACGAAAAGGAACTGCGCCACCGCTGCCCCGCGCGAATAGGTCGGAAGCGCGGCATAGCCTGTCAGGTGAAAGCCATCGCGCTGGGTGTCGATCCGCAGGGCGTTTTCGGCAAAATCCTTGCCCAAGACCACCTGCAGCCGTCCGTGCAGCGCATCAAAAAGATCGCCTGTTTCAGCATCGGCGCGAAACACCGTGCGGTTATCCCCGTTTGACACATCGCGCAGAATGAAGGTCACGAAAGGTTCGGCCATGGCCAAGCGCTTGACGACATCAGTCACCGCCTGCGCCTCGGCCCTGTCAGTGCGCAGGAATTTCAGACGTGCAGGGGTGGCGTAGAACAGATCGCGCAATTCGATGACGGTCCCTGCAGAAAGCGCCGCAGGTTTGACGCCATCTGTCTTGCCGCCCGCGACAGCAATCATGGCCGCATCTGCACCTTTCGCGCGCGATGTGATTGTCAGTCGGCCTGTTGCACCAAGCGATGGCAGCGCTTCGCCACGAAAGCCGAAAGAGCGGATGTTAAGCAGGTCAGAGCCGTCGATCTTTGATGTTGCGTGCCGCGAGAGCGCCAAGGGAAGGTCTGCGCCTGTCATACCGCAACCGTTGTCTGTGACGCGGATCAGGGTCTTGCCGCCATCGGAGATCACCACCTCAATGCGGGTGGCGCCTGCATCGATGCTGTTCTCGACCAGTTCTTTGACGGCAGAGGCCGGGCGTTCCAGCACCTCGCCCGCCGCAATCCGGTTGATTGCAGCGTCATCAAGTTGCCGGATCACGGGGCGCGGCTGTATCTGGGGGTCTGCTGTGGCCATGCCACAATCTGTAGCATGGCCCACCGCGATTCTGCGAGTGGAAAACAGGGCCGCAGAGGGACTACTGCGTCGATTCAAGCCCCTCGGGCTGACCAACCACAACAAAGTGCAGCCCGTCAGGTTGCAGCAATTCGGCAGCAACACGGTTCACGTCTTCCAGTGTCACGGCTTCAACAAAACTGTTACGGTCCACCACATAATCCGGCGTCAGGCCGATCATCTGCATCCCTGCCATGATGCTTGCAATTTCGGCATTTCCGTCAAATCGCAAAGGGTATTCGCCCGTCAGATAGGTCTTGGCGACTTCAAGCTCTTCCGCCGTCACACCCTCGCGCGCCATCCGTTCCCATTCACTGCGTGTTACTGCAATGGCTTCGGCGATCGTCTCGTTCGAGGAGGCGACAGTTCCGAGGATCATTTCCGCATGGTATTTGGGCACAAGGGACGTCCCGATGCCATAGGTCAGGCCGCGCTTTTCACGCACCTCGGTCATCAGGCGGGACTCAAAACCACCTGCACCCAGAATATGGTTCAGCACGAAAGCGGCGAAGAAGTCTTCGTCGTCGCGTTTCAGACCTGCCTGTCCGAAGAAGGCGACAGATTGGGGGGTTTCAAACTCAACAACCGTGATGCCGCCATCCAGACCAAAGGCGACGTCATCGGCCAAAGGCGGCCCCTCTGCGGGCAGATTGCCCAAAAGGTCATCAAGCATGGCACCCACGGTTTCGGCGCTCGTGTCGCCCACAACGGACACATAAAGCCTATCGAGAACAAGCGCATTGCGGTGCGCCTCAAACATGTCGTCACGCGTCAGCGCAGTGACAGAGTCGATCGTCCCGTCAATGCTGGACCCATACGGGTGCTCACCGAAAGCGTTGGCGTAGAATGTAGAACTTGCGATCGCATTGGGGCTCTTGGCATCGCTGTTGATGCCCGCAATGACCTGTGCACGCACACGGTCCAGCGCGTCTTGGTCAAAGCGCGGCGCGATAAGTGCTTGCCGCAACAAGGCGATGGCTTCTTCTTTGTTTTCGGTCAGGAAGCGCGCCGAAATTTGCATCCTGTCGTCGAATGCGCGGAATGAGAAACTGGCGGCAAGATCTTCCAGCGCGGTCTGGAACTCCTGCGCCGTCATGTCGCCGGACCCTTCTTCCAGAAGTGCTGCCATCAAGTTCGTCGCGCCACGCTTGCCGGGCAGGTCAAGCGTGCCACCACCCTGAATACGGATTTCGAGAGCCACAAACGGGATTGCAGGTTCTTCGACAACCCACGCATTGATCCCGCCAGGCGAAGTGACTTGTTTGATGTCCAGTTCCGCCCGCGCCGTTGTGGCGACAACGGTCAGGCAAAATGCAATCAGAAAACGCAGCATCAGCGTGCCTCCTCTTGGTTTGCCACGACCCAGCCGGTCACGGATTGATCACGGTTCAGCACTTTGGCTGCGACTACTTTGATGTCTTCTGCGGTCACGGATTGCAGGATATCGGGCCATTCCTGCAGATCGGCGACAGTCAGGCTTTGCGATAGGGCTGCGCCATAGCGTTGGGCAAGACCTTGCACATCATCAAGCGCATAGATTTCGGATGCGCGAAGCTGCTTGCGAATACTTTCCATACGCGCAGGGTCGATCTCGGCCTCTAGGAACGCGCTGATGGTTTCATCCATCGCAGTTTCGGCCGCCGACAGGGCAACACCGTCCGCAGGGACGACAGCGAATGAGAAAATGCCATCATCCAATGATGCGCCTTGATAAGAAGCATTGGTATAAATTGCGGTCTGCGTGTCGAACTGGAGCGCCTGACCCAGCGCTGATGTAAACGGAGACCCGCCCAAAAGTTCGGCCAAATAGACCAAAGCTGCTGCTTCCTCTTGCGCGCCGGGGTCACGTTCGGGCGCCAGATACATGCGCACAAGGAACGGTTGGCTGACGCGGTCGTCTACATAGGTGATGCGGCGTTCCGCGCGCTGTGGTGGTTCCTGCGGGCGTTCGCGCACGGGAAGCTGATCTTCGGCAGGGATGACACCGTAGTAGGTTTCTGCCAGCGCAAGCACCTCTTCCGGTTCAACATCGCCAGCCACGACAAGGATCGCGTTGTTCGGCGAATAGTAGAGATCGTAGAAGTCGAGCGCGTCCTGCAGATCAAGTTCTTCCATCTCGTGCTTCCAGCCGATGATCGGCACACCATAGCGGTGGTTCTGGAACAAGGCTGCGCGGAACTGTTCACGGGCGAGCGCATTTGGGCTGTTCTCGGTGCGCTGATTGCGTTCTTCAAGAACGACCTGACGCTCGGTTTCGACATCCTCTGCAGTGATCCGCAGGTTGTTCATCCGGTTGCTTTCCATCTGCATCATCAGCTCAAGCCGATCGGCGGCAATGCGTTGGAAATAAGCCGTGTAATCATAGCTGGTAAAGGCGTTGTCGCGGCCGCCATTGGCCGCCACGGTTGCCGAGAATTCACCTGATTCCAGCACATCAGTCGCTTTGAACAGCAAATGCTCAAGAAAGTGCGCCACACCGGAGGCACCAACAGGTTCATCCGCAGACCCGACTTTGTACCAAAGCATATGCACGACAACAGGCGCGCGGTGGTCTTCGATCACAACCACTTCCATGCCGTTGTCGAGCGTATATGTCGTGACTTCTTCGGCTTGCGCGGCCGAAACCGATAACATCATGAGCAGAGCGGCGAACAGGCGTGTCATTGGCATCCCTTCTAAGTTCAACACAAGGGAACCTACGCCGCTTTGCGCTTGGTTCAAGTCACCATACGCAGATGTGAGGTCCGCCTATTCTTCTTCTGCTTCTTCGTCAGGCGGGCAGACACGGCGCAAGCGACCGTCCGGTGATCCTTCGGTTGTGAAAACACAGTCTCCACGAAACCCTAACCGTTCCAGCAATGGGGCTGATGCAAGCTCTCTTGCCTTAATGGCTTCGGCAGGGATTTCCGGAACAGAAACGCCCAGCCCGCCAAGACGCGCCAATTCGGCAGGCGCATCAAGAGCCTGGCGCCTATATGCGGGAAAATACCTGTCCCGCCCAAGTGGGTTGAACAGGTTGCTGCGCCGTGCGCGACGCAGCGTCGCATCATCTTCTGCTGCAAGCTGTGCGCGGATCGCCGGGTCCACGCCATATCGGTTCGTCCGGGCCAGAAGCGCCGCATCACCGGAAGGAATACCGCCTGCAAACACTGCAGCAGGTGATCCGCCCAATGCGCGGATCGCATCAGCGTTTGGTGTCGGATCAGCGCGGTTTTCACCGCCCGGTGTGGGGTCCGGCAAGGCGCGCGTTTCAGGGACTTCCAGTGGATCATAGGGGATCACGGCGAATTCGTCGGGCCCGCCGCTGGCAGAGCGCAAATCGCGCAGGGGACGATCCGTGTTGCCACAGGCTGTGACCAAAATCAGGGCCAGAACAGAAAAAGAAAGCGCACGCATCAATAATCCCTCAGGGTTGGTGGGGGTTGTGTAGCTCAAGCCAAGCGCAAGGTCACGCCGATTTCTTTTTGTCATCGGCAAGAAAGGCCAGCCCGATGGCACCGAGGAAGATACAGATGTCAGCGACATTGAAAGCATAAGGGTTGTTGAACCCGCAGCAGGACATGTTCAGAAAATCCGCGACAGCGCCATAAAAGAAGCGGTCAATGACATTGCCCATCGCGCCACCAATCAACAACCCGCCCGAGATATAGACCCACTTGGTCCCGCCGATCTTGTTCAGCCACCAGATCACGCCTGCGGTAATCGCAAAGGCCACGCCGATCAGCACCCAGCGCATATCATATTCAGCAAAAAGGCCGAAATTCACGCCACGGTTCCATGCCATCCGCAGCACAAGGAACGGTGGGAAGACATCCACCGCCTGCGGATAGGGGAGTTGATCCGAGGGCACAGTGACCTGTTCCCAGCGGAGGCCGAAGACAGTGAACAAAACGTAGAATTTGATCACCTGATCCAGCAGGAAAATCCACAGGGCAGTGAAAAACATCAGGCGCATGGCGATCCTCTAGTGGCGGAAGTGGCGCATGCCGGTAAAGACCATCGCGATGCCGGCCTCATCGGCGGCTGCGATCACTTCGTCGTCACGCAT
>CAYZKE010000291.1:0-4956 GCA_964478505.1 uncultured Loktanella sp. | reverse complement strand
GCATAGCCATCGGCCATAAAGCCAGCGCCCTGCTCGTGGCGCGCCAGCACATGGGTGATCCCCGCCTCTTCGATGCCGCGATACATTTCCTGATTATGCACACCGGGGATGCCAAAGATGGTATCCACCCCGCGAGCCCTGAGCATATGTGAAATTTGCGCACCAAGGGGACGTGTCGTCATCAGTTTCTCCAGAATTTGATAGTCAGGATGGTCAGCACGACCATGATTTCCAAGCGCCCCACAAACATGGCAATCGCCAATATCCATTTCGCGGTCTCATTGATATTGGCATAGTTGCCTGCCGGTCCGATCTCGGTCCCAAGCCCCGGACCGATATTGGCAATGGCTGCGGCAGCCCCCGAAACCGACGTGATGAAATCGAGGCCAGTCAGCCCCAGCAGCACCGCAGTGCCCCCCAAAGCAAGAATAAATGCCACCAGAAACGCAATCACCGAGTTCAGCACATCCTCACTGATCGGGCGTCCGTCATAGCGTGGGGTGAACATACCATGTGGGGAATGGATTTGGCGGATCTGGCTTTTGATCGCGGCAAAAACCAGCTGGTAGCGGAACACTTTGACCGAACAAGAGGTCGAGCCCGCGCAGCCGCCAATCAAACCAATCAAAAAAAACAACACAACAGGGAAGGTTCCCCATGTCATGTAATCGGCACTGGAATAGCCGGTCCCTGAAATGATTGATGTGATGTTAAACAGCGCCTCACGAAAAGCGATCTCTGACATGACCCCTTCACGTCCCCAGACCCATGACGTCATCAGCAGAACCGTGACGAGCACAATCAACAAAAACGTGTGAATCTGCGTATCTCGCCAGAGCGGCTGTGCGGTGCCGGCGATCAACTGAACGTAGCGCACAAACGGCAATGCCGCGAGCACCATGAAGACCGCGCCAACATAGTGGGCACCGGCCCCGTAAAGCCCGAAAGAGGCATCAGAATTTGCCATTCCCCCAGTCGAGACCGTCGTCATCGCATGGACAATTGCATCGAAAGGCACCATGCCGGTCACAGAATAGGCCAGCGCGCAGCTGATAGTCAGGATAATATAAATCACGGAAATACGACTTGCGATCTGACCTGCACGGGGCAGGATTTTTCCCATCGTATCAAAGGCTTCTGACCGGAAAATCTGCATCCCACCCACACGCAGTTCGGGCAGAAAGACCATCGCGACCACAATGATCCCGACCCCGCCCAGCCATTGCAGGATACCGCGCCATAGCTTGATCCCGTCAGGCAGGTTCTCGATTCCCGTAAAAACGGTAGCACCCGTCGTGGTCAGGCCGGACATCGCTTCAAAAAAGGCGTCCGTGAAATTTGCGTCCGGTGCCCCAAGCATGAAGGGCAGCGCCCCGAACACAGGCAGCATCAGCCAGACAAGGGACGTCAGCAGGAAGGTTTGCCGCAGGCTTAGCCCTTCTGACACACCGTTTGCACAGGCAAGCGCAATCAGACCTCCGGTCACGATCGTGATGACCGCGCTTTCGAAGAAGACAAACCAATGTCCATTGCCTGCCAGCAAATCAATCGCCAATGGGACCAGCATGGTCAGGCCAAGCGATGCCACCAGCAGACCGATCACATATCCCACGGGGCGTAAATCAACCATGCGGGCAGCGTTGTCCTGCCCTCTCGCCGGTGTCAAGAACACCACAGCGATATTCGCGACAGACTGTCGCTTGAAAGCCCGTACACGCGCCTTAGCTTCACCGCATGTTTGATCCCACTTATGCCGCAGCCCTGTCCCGTCTCAACGCCTTCGCCCCAAAGGCGGGCCGCGATTATGCGGGCAAACGCAATTATGATGATGTGGCGCATGTGTCCGCCCTGTCGCCCTATATTCGCCACCGGATGATCACCGAAGAAGATGTGCTCAAGACCGTTCTGGCCCGCCATAGCGCAAGCGCGGCAGAAAAATTCATCCAAGAGGTCTATTGGCGCACCTACTGGAAGGGCTGGCTTGAAATGCGCCCTGCCGTCTGGGACATGTACCGCGCCGATCTGAACGGCGCATTGAACCGCATCCAGACAGAAAGCGGGTTGCGGCAGGATTGGGAAGCGGCCTGCAAAGGTGACACCGGCATTGAATGCTTTGACCACTGGGCGCGGCAGTTGGCCGACACCGGATATCTGCATAATCACGCGCGGATGTGGTTTGCCTCGATCTGGATTTTCACCTTGCGCCTGCCGTGGACTTTGGGCGCGGATTTTTTCATGCGGCACCTGCTGGATGGCGATCCGGCCTCCAATACCCTGTCTTGGCGCTGGGTCGGCGGGTTGCAGACGGTTGGCAAAACCTATCTGGCGCGGCCTGACAACATCGCGAAATACACCGAAGGGCGGTTTGATCCGAATGGCCTTGCTACTTTTGCGGCACCGGGGCTTTTGATCACCGAAGAAGACCTGTCGCCGGGATGGCTGGCCCAGCAGGTCCAGCCCTGCACAGTGGCGATGGTGCAAACAACCGCCGCGCGCAGCCCATTAACGGTGAGCGACAATGTCACGGCATTTGTGGCTGATGCACAAAAAGATGCAGCAGCGCGCTATGCCGACAAACTGGGGTCAATCGCGCAGGTCACGCCCGAAACTGTGGCGGATTGGGCGGCGGCGCATAACATCGAGAAAATCGTCACCCCCTACATACCAACCGGCCCGACGCGTGATGCGCTGAAGGATGTCCGTCTCTGCCAAATCATCCGGCCTTACGATAGTGCGGCCTGGCCGCATGCCACACACGGGTTCTTCCGGTTCAAGGATAGAATTCCCGCCCTTCTGGGTGACATCAAGGGGCTGCGCCTCGCGTAAATGACGCCACGACACAGCCCATTGCACGGGACAAATATCTGACCTAAACTAAACTATCCAGTTCACATTTGGAGCAGTATCATGGCCACTCGCCTCACCATCAACGGCACCGCGCATGACGTGGATTTACCTGAAAATGTGCCTCTGCTGTGGGTCTTGCGCGACGAGATCGGGCTGACGGGTACAAAGTTCGGCTGTGGCGTGGCCGCCTGTGGCGCCTGTACCGTTCATATTGACGGCGAAGCGGTGCGGTCCTGTCAGGTGGCTTTGGCCGATGTCTGGGGCGAGGTGACAACGATCGAAGGGCTTGGCACACCTGACGCGATGGCCACGATCCAGCAGGCATGGGTCGATCATCAGGTGGCACAATGCGGCTACTGCCAATCGGGCCAGATCATGAACGCGGCGGCCCTTCTGGCGCAAACGCCCGAGCCGACCGATCAGGACATTGACGACGCGATGCAGGGCAATCTTTGCCGCTGCGGCACCTATCCCCGTATCCGCGCGGCGATCAAAGATGCCGCCCAGCGTCTGTCAGAGGAGACATAAGATGGGCCGTATCAAGACAATCGCCCGCCGGACGTTCCTGATCGGCTCTGCCGCGATCGTGGGTGGTGCCGCCTTTGGCATCTACCAGATCAACAAGGACGCGCCGAACCCGCTGGTGGCTGGCGACGGCGAGGCGACGCTGAACCCTTTCGTGCTGATCACCCGTGACGGTGTGACCCTGATCGCGCCCCGCGCGGAAATGGGCCAAGGGGTGCAGACCACGCTGGCCGCACTCGCCGCCGAGGAACTCGACGTGGCATGGGAAGACATCACCGTGCTGCACGGCCCACCGGCACAGGCCTATTACAACTCGGTGTTCCTTGGCATGGCGATCCCGGGCGCGCATTATAAAGACACGCCGTTCAAGCACGCGATGCGCGAACAGGTGGGCAAGGTGGGCAAATTGCTGGACTTGCAGGCGACCGGCGGATCAACCTCGATGAAGGATTTCTACGAGCGGATGCGCCATGCGGGCGCGTCGGCGCGCGAGGCGCTGAAGCTTGCAGCTGCGGAACGGCTTGGTGTGCCTGCCAGCGATTTACGGACCGAAAACAGCACCGTGATTGCCCCCGAGGGCACGACCGTCGCCTATGGCGATCTGGCAGAGGCATTGCGTGATATCACGCCCCCTGATGTGGAACTGCGTGATCCCGCGACGTGGAAGTATCTGGGCAAATCCATGCCCCGCGTTGACATGGTTGGAAAAGTTACCGGAACAGCTAAGTTTGCCACCGACACCCGTTTGGACGGCATGAAATTCGCCACCGTCCGCATGAGCCCGACACGCGCAGGCATGGACAGCTACGACGACAGCGCCGCCCGCGACATGGACGGGGTCGAGGCGATTGTGGATCTGGGCGACGGGATCGCGGTGATCGCCAGCAATACTTGGCTTGCGATGCAGGCGGCCGAGGCCGTTGATATCACATGGACGCCTGCGAACTATCCCGCCGACACTGACGGATTGCGTGCGGCGATTGCCGCGTCTCTCGATGAAGATGCCGACAGTATGGTGCGCGATGATGGCGACGTGACAAGCGCCGTGGAAGGCACTGAAATCACCGCAGAATACTATGTACCTTGGCTGGCCCATGCGACAATGGAACCGATGAGCGCGACAGCCCTTTTTACCGGTGACGCGCTTGAGGTCTGGTCGGGCAATCAGGCGCCCACGATGATCCGCGATGCCTGTGCAAAGGCTGTGGGTCTGACACCGGAACAGGTGACGCTGCACACAACCTATCTGGGTGGCGGTTTCGGGCGCCGTGGCGAGATGGACTTCTCGGTGCTTGCCGCGCGCATTGCCGCCGCAAGGCCTGGCACGCCGATCCGTATGATCTGGAGCCGTGAGGAAGACATGCGGCGCGATTTTTACCGACCCGCGGCCATCGCGCAGTTCCGCGGTGTAGTGCAGGATGGCAAAGCATTGCTGGTTGACGGCAAGATCGCAGCGCCTTCGGTCTTCCACAGCTCATCGCTGCGCCAGACCGGTGCGGTCCCCCCCGGCCCTGACCGTCTGCATGTGGAAGGGGCCGCCGACCAACCCTATGCGATCCCGCATTTCCGCATTGCCGGTCACCT
>CAYZKE010000290.1:4374-4970 GCA_964478505.1 uncultured Loktanella sp. | reverse complement strand
AAAGGCGCGTTTGAAATAGCGCTTGAGATCCTTTCGCTCCTTGAAGAGCCAGTAACTGAAATTCATTGCTGCGATGGCATCCGCTTTCCCCGTGGAGACAGTGAGCACATTCTTGTTGAGCAGGGTGACGCGCTTGCGTTGTGAGTTCGTCAGTCGCGAGAGATGATTTTTTTTGCCCCAGTCGAGAACCTCCTTGTCAAGATCGACGCCTGTCGCGATGTTACGGTTATGGCGCCTGACCCATTCGGCGCAGACGGCCGCAGTCCCACAGAAATCCTCGCGCAGCAGGCGTGCGTTACGTTTCCTGAAACGCTTGAAGGTGTTCTGGATAAAATCGACCTCGGCCTCGGGGCACTGGACGGAATACTCGTAGAGCTTGTGACGATGAAGTGACTTGACGCTTGAGGCAGGGTGTTTTTTCTTCTTGGCCATCGGTCGTGTCTCGCCACCGGGATCGGGTAACCCCGGGGCAAGCATGAATGAGAACTGCTGAGATTGTGACACCATTGCCATGAGACAGATAGCGGAAATTATCTCAAGGGTTAAAGACTCAAAAGTAGATCAGGGAGGAAAAGGCCTTTCCTTGCAGATATAAT
>CAYZKE010000290.1:1388-4364 GCA_964478505.1 uncultured Loktanella sp. | reverse complement strand
CATTATCGACAGCAGTGGAGTGAACTGTGGAAACACAAGCTATCGTTGATCTTATCAAGGCCGGCATGCCGGGCGCCGATGTCGAGGTCACAGGAGATGGTCGCCATTTTGAGGCCGTTGTCATCTCTGCGGAATTCGAGGGTAAATCCCTGATCCAGAGACACCGCATGGTCATGAACACTGTTCAGCAGCAGATAGCCTCCGATGAACTGCATGCGCTCTCGATCAAGGCCTACACTCCCGATCAGGCCGCCGGACTCTCCTGAATCCCTTCCGGGACGGGACAAGGTTGAACCTGTTGAAACAGATACCCAACATCATCAGCGTATTTCGCATACTGCTGGTTGTTCCAATCCTGTTGTTCCTTCTCGAAAATGAGTATGGCTACGCGCTGATTCTTTTTGCGGTTGCCGGCATTTCCGACGGCGTCGACGGTTTTCTCGCCAAGCGATTCAACTGGCAGACATGGATCGGTGGCTTGCTTGATGTGCTGATGCCAGCACTGCATCATGGCGTACCTGTCGTGGCCTGCCGTTTCCGGAAGTTCACCGCCAAAGCCGCCTTTGATCTGATCCGTGATCACGGCATCCAGAACGCATTTCTGCCGCCCACCGCACTCAAACTCATGCGCCTCGACACACCCGCCGAACCGGTGCCCATGCGCTCGGTCGCGTCGGGTGGCGAAACCTTGGGCAAGGAACTGATCGCGTGGGGCCAGCAGGTGTTCGGCACGACGATCAACGAATTTTACGGCCAGACCGAGTGCAATATGATCGTGTCGTCCTGCGCCGCACTGGAACCCGCCGAACCGGGTGTCATGGGTTTCGCGGTACCCGGCCACCGTGTTGATGTCGTCAACGAAGAGACCCGCACGCTCTGCGACATAGGCCAAGAAGGCAGCATCGCCGTACGCACCCCCGATCCGGTCATGTTCCTGCGCTATTGGAACAACCCCGACGCCACGGCCCAGAAATTCATCGACATCGCAGGCGAAAAATGGCTTCTGACTGGCGACAAAGGTTGCAAGACACCCACCGGTCGCCTGCAATTCATTGGCCGCGACGATGATATCATCAGTTCCGGCGGCTACCGCATCGGCCCTGCCGAAATCGAGGATTGCCTGCTAACGCACCCCGCCGTGCAATTGGCGGGCGTGGTCGGCAAACCCGATCCAATTCGGGGGTCGGTCGTCGCGGCCTATATACAGCTTGCCGCAGGCTTTGAGGGGTCGGATGATCTGGCGGCGGATATCGCAGCCCACGTCAAAACCAAACTTGCAGCCTATGAATTTCCCCGCGTCGTGCGTTTTATTGACGATATGCCGATGACCACGACGGGCAAAATCATCCGCGCAGACCTGCGGGCGCGGGCCACAAAGGAAGCCGAAAATGAGCAATGATGTTGTCCTCTATCACGCCGAAAATGGCATCGCGACGGTCACGCTGAACCGCCCCGACCAACGCAATGCGATCAATCCTGCGGTCTGCGACGCCATCCGTGCCGCTTTTGATCAGGTCGAGGCAGACCCCGATGTGCGTGTCGCAATTCTCACCGGTGCAGGTACGCTTTTTTGCGCGGGCATGGACCTGAAGGCCTTTGCAGGCGGCGCAGGTGATGCGATCTTGTTCGGCGAATACGGCTTTGGTGGCTTCGTCAAACGACCCCGCACAAAACCCGTCATCGCCGCTGTGGAAGGGGCCGCCTTGGCAGGTGGGTTTGAAATGATGCTGGCCTGCGATCTGGCGGTCGCCGGGGCTTCTGCCCAATTTGCCCTGCCGGAAGTCCGCATCGGGCTGATCCCCGGTGCGGGTGGTGCGGTACGCCTGCCCGTGTCGATCCCGCGTGTGCGCGCCAATGAAATCTTGCTGACAGGCAAAGCCTTCAGCGCGCAAGAGGCTGCTGACTGGGGCCTGATCAACCGCGTCACCGCCGATGGCACCGCTCTGCAAACCGCCCAAAGCATCGCCGCGCAGATCGCTGCAAACGCCCCGCTTGCCGTGCGGCACACGCTGGCCATCGCCAACAGAGCGCTGGCAGAACATGATGCCGCCCACTGGCCCGCGAATGACAAAATCATCCACGAAATCGGACAAACCGCAGATGCCGCCGAGGGCGCGCGTGCGTTCATCGAAAAACGTGCGCCGCTCTGGCAAGGGAAGTAAAACCATAACTCCGGCGACTGCCCAGCGCACCGAACACTGATTGCGCGCATTCGGCGCTTGGAAGCGCTGAAAACACGCATATAGTGTCAGCCGCATGAGTACAGGTAACGCGATCAGCGATCCCACGTCAGAAACTACTGGCCTCGCACAGGGCGAGCGCAGGCAGATTACTGCTGTTTTTATGGATATTGTCGGCTTCAGCACCATCGCGAGCAAAGCTGATCCCGAAGATCTCGAACACTGGCTCGAAGAATTTTACGGCCAGGCGCGCAGCATCATCGAGGCCCAAGGCGGCGAAGTCACCGAATATTTGGGCGACGGTGTTGTCGCGCTCTTTGGTCTCGCC
Source organism: uncultured Loktanella sp. (assembly GCA_964478505.1). Lineage (GTDB taxonomy): Bacteria > Pseudomonadota > Alphaproteobacteria > Rhodobacterales > Rhodobacteraceae > Yoonia. The sequence goes on along the minus strand of CAYZKE010000290.1, from coordinate 1,856 downwards.
CGCGCGGATGAACTCGCGGCGTCAAAGGCAGTCAGCGCGGCAATGACCGCGCTCAAAGAGGTCAATGCCGGCGCGAGCCAAGGCATCACGACCCAACTGCGCATCGGCGTGGCGACGGGTGACGCCGCCGTACGCATCGACAGAGGGCGCGAAAACCTGCCCCGCGCCACCGGCATGGTCACCACACTTGCACGGCGCATCCAGCAACAGGCGGCCCCGGGCACCGTGATGATCTCGGCCAGCACACAGGCCCTGCTGCGTGGTGGCATCGCAACCGAAGAATTCGGCAACCAGAACCTCAAAGGGTTCGCCGAGGCCCAGACCCTGTTTCGCCCGCTTGCACACCAAACCCAGACCGTCACGTCTTCATCTTCATCGCCCTTTGTCGGGCGCAAAGACGTGCTGAGGCAGATTGAGTCCAGTAGCTATCCGACGCTGTTGATCGGGCAGGCAGGGATCGGAAAATCC
>CAYZKE010000290.1:0-1378 GCA_964478505.1 uncultured Loktanella sp. | reverse complement strand
TTGGCACATACCGCAGATGCGGTGACCACCTTTGCGGCGGATGGCGTTAAAACGCCCAGCAGCTATCAGCCATTCACGCAATGGCTCTTGCAACAAACCGGTAGCACCTTGCCGGATTTCACGGATATCGCGGCGACATTCCCGACACTGGACGACGATGCTCAAAGGGCACTTGCGCTAGTGTTGGGGCTGCCCGAAGGGCAAAGCCTCTTGATTGACCGCAGCAATGTCGCGCTCAAAGGACTGATCGAAGACAGCCTCTGGCAGGCGATCTACGCCACACAGCCCAAGGGCCTGCTGATATTTGAAGACCTGCATTGGTTGGACAACGCCAGTTTCGGTGTCCTGCGGCATATCCTGCAAAACGCCTACAACCATACGCATCAGATCCTGATGACAAGCCGCGAAGATATCAAAATCGACAAGCACCTCGGCCAGTGCCGTCTTACGGTCATACCCCTCGCACCGCTGTCCGACACAGAGGCCGCCGAAATGCTCGACGCGGTTGCAGATGGGCCAACCCCGCCCGACAAAAAGGCCTTTGTGATTTCCCAGTCCGCCGGAATCCCGCTCTTCATCGAGCATTTGTTGAAGCGTAACGCCTTTGGGGACAATGCATCCGCAGATGTCCCGGGCTCTCTCAAAGACCTGTTGGCGGACCAGATTGATGCGACAGGCCCAACCAAAGCCGTGCTGCAATGTGCCGCTGTCATCGGGCAAACCTTTACTTTTGATATGCTTGAAGCCATCGCTTCGGATCATGCGCCACTCACGATGCATCTAGAGCTCGCCTGCCAGAAAGGTGTGCTGAAACAGCTGGATGATGCCAAATGGGGGTTTGCGCATGCGCTATTGCACCAAGCGGCCTATGACAGCCTGCTGCGGAACAAACGTATCGCCTATCACGCCAAGATTGCAGCACATCTCAAGCAAGACCACGTTGACGCAGTGATGCGCCATCCCGCCCTGCTCACGACCCACCTGAGCCGCGCGGAGCAACATATTCCCGCCATCGAGAATTATCTCTCGGTCAGCCGCTGGGCCCTGTCACAAGGGGCGTTTGACGATGCAGAAGCCCATGTGCTGGCCGCCATAGCGCTCTGCGAAAAAGCACCTGCAGACGTCGATGTCAGGTCGCACGAAATCGCCTGTTACTCTGCGCTAGGCTCAATCCTGATGCAGACACAGGGCTTTACTGCGGCTTCGGCGAAAAAGGCTTTTGAGACCGTTGCAAAGCTGGCGAGCAGGAAGGGGTCGCATTCCTCGGCAAACGGACCCGCCTTCTACGGCAGCTTCACCCATGCAGTCGTTTCGGGCGACAAAAAGGGCGCCACGCGGTTTGCCGGTATGCTTCGCAAGATTGCAACTGAAGCGCAAT
>CAYZKE010000289.1:0-4986 GCA_964478505.1 uncultured Loktanella sp. | reverse complement strand
GCCGGTGCAAAGGTTGTCGGCGTGGCCCGCCGCGCGGATGCGCTGAACGGCTGGGCGGCTGAGACGGGGGCAAATACCGCAGTCGTAGCCGCCGATCTGTCAAAACGTGACCAGATTGCCGATATCGCAGCGCAGGTCGCTGCACCCTTTGGCGCGCCTGACATCGTTGTCCATGCTGCAGGCATCAACACCCGCGAGGCTGCAGATGATGTGACGGACGCGGGCTGGGACGTGACGATGAACCTCAATCTGGCCGCACCCTTCTTTCTTTCTCAGGCCCTCGTCCCTGCGATGAAGGCCAAAGGCTGGGGGCGCGTCGTGAATTTCGCCTCTCTCCAGACAACACGCGCCTTTCCGGGCGGGATTGCCTATGGCGCGTCCAAGGCAGGCATTGGCCAGTTGACCCGCGCGATGGCCGAGGCCTGGTCCAAGGATGGCGTCACAGCCAATGCAATAGGTCCGGGATTTTTCCCGACCGAGTTAACCGGCCCCGTCTTTGCGGACCCCGAACGTGCCGCCCGCAACGCCGCGCAAACATGTGTGGGCCGCAACGGTGCCCTGTCGGATATTGACGGACCGCTTCTGTTTCTTTGCTCTGATGCGTCGTCCTATGTGACGGGGCAAATCTTGATGGTGGACGGAGGTTTCACAGCAAAATGAAAGCGCTTGTTTATGATGCTGTGGAAACGCTCGTTTACCGCGTGATGCCTGATCCCACGCCCGGTGCAGGCCAAAGCCTGATAAAGGTCGAGGCCTCTGGCATTTGCGGGTCCGACATGCACGCCTTTCTGGGCCATGATGAACGCCGCCCAGCCCCGCTGATCCTTGGCCATGAAGCTGCGGGCGTTGTCATGGGCGGCGCGCTGGATGGCACACGCGTGACGATCAATCCGCTGGCAACCTGCGGCATCTGCCGTGCCTGCAAAGCAGGCCGCGATAACCTCTGTCCGGACCGCATGATTATTTCGATGCCCCCGCGCGAGGGTGCATTCAGCGACTATGTCGTGATGGCCAATAGAAACCTTGTGACGGTGCCTGATGACGTGCCGCTCACCAAGGCAGCTTTGGCCGAACCCTTGGCATGCGGCTGGCATGCGGTCCGGCTCGGGGCTGCGGCACTCGACATGCCGCTTGCCGACGCCCAATGCGTTGTGGTCGGCGGCGGCGCGATCGGTGTGGGGGCAGCCCTTTGCCTGCGGGCGTTCGGGGCGACCGATATCGAAGTCATCGAACCCAATACCCTGCGCCGCGCAACGCTTGACCTGATCGACGGCTTTGACGCCGTTGCACCAGGCACGGTTGAACAGGCTGATCTCGTGATCGACGGGGTCGGCTACGCCGCAACGCGCGCGGATGCCACGGCCATCACACGCCCCGGAGGCGTGATCATGCATATCGGCCTCGGCGAAGGGACGGGCGGTCTTGATATCCGCCGCATGACCTTGCAGGAAATCACCTTCATCGGCACCTACACCTATACCGCCGAAGATTTCCGCCAGACTGCTGCAGCCATCTTTGACGGGCGCCTTGGCCCGCTCGACTGGACAGAAGAACGCCCCCTCGCTGACGGGCAGCAGGCCTTTGCGGATATCCGGGCTGGCGTTGTTGCCGCACCCAAGATCATTTTACGACCCTGAGACCGAAAACCGAAGGAGTTTTGGCATGTACAAGAACATTCTGGTCCCAATGGCCCTTGATCACGGCGTTGGCGAAAACAGCGTCGCAATCGCCCGCCGCCTGTTGTCGGAAGGCGGCAAGATCACAGCGCTGCACGTCTATGAAGCGCCGGAAGGGTCGGTCGGGGCCTATATCGACGACAGTGTGGTTCAAAGCGCCTTTGATCGGGCCAAAGCGCGCCTTGAGGAACGTGTCGCGGCGATGCCCGGCGTGTCATCCATGATCGTAAAGGGCCACAGCGGGCGCACCATCATTGATACCGCCACCGAAATGAAAGCGGACTGTATTGTGCTCGGGTCTCACAAACCCGGTCTGATTGACTATTTCCTCGGGTCGACCGCGGCGCGCGTCGTGCAACATGCCCCATGCGCAGTTCACGTGGCACGCGACACCAAATGATCCACCCCCATCACCCAACGCCCCAAATCGGGGCGCAAACAGGAGACGTAAGACCTTGAGTATCAGCAAGAAGATCGTGGATGACTTTGTCGCCAACGATGTATCCTTCATCACCACTGTGCCGTGCAAGCAGTTGGCCGGTGTGATCGACGAAGTCGAAGCACGCCCGGAAATTTTCCACATTCCGTCCAATAAAGAGGACGAAGGCATGGGCCTTTGTGCGGGTGCCTTCATGGGCGGCAAGCGCCCTGCAATCATCATGCAGAACACAGCGATCGGTGTAACCATCAACACGCTGGCGACCCTGATCCAGTATTACCGCATGCCTTTGCCGATGCTGATCAGCTATCGCGGCGAGCTGCGTGAACCGGTCGCCTGTCAAGTGGAAATGGCCGTGCACACAAAGGCACTGCTGAACCAGATGAACATCCCGACTTACCACTTCCACAAGGAAAGCGACGCGGACGAGCTCGACGCGATCCTGAAATACACATTTATGTGCAACAAACCTGTGGCGATCCTCACGGATGCGTCCTTCTGGGGAGGCTACGGCGACCAATGATCCGTTCTGAAATCCTGCGCGAGATCGCGCCAATCCTTCATGACAACCTTGTTGTCTGTAACATCGGTCTGCCCAGCCAAGAGCTGCATATGATCGACGACAACGCCAAGAATTTCTACATGCTTGGCACCATGGGTCTGTCATCGTCCATCGGTCTGGGCCTTGCCTTGGCGCAAGACAAAACCGTGATCTCGATTGATGGTGACGGCTCTGTTCTGACCAACCTTGGCACCCTGCCGACGATTGCCAACAACGTGGCTGACAACTACATCTTGTTGATCATTGATAACGGCTCTTACGGCTCAACTGGCGACCAGCCGACCTATGCCGGCAAAAAGACCAAGCTTGAGGCCGTGGCCAAAGCCTGTGGTTGCGAAAACGTGGTCGTGTGTCAGGACGTGGACACCGGCAAAACCCTGCAAGCGGCCATCGACAGCAAGAAGATGGCCATCATCGTCAGCAAGTGTGACAGCGGCAACATCAAGCTGCCAGTGATCACAATGGACCCTGTCGTGATCCGTGACCGCTTCATGAAGGCTGTGGCCAGCTAAATGGCACCAAAGATCCATTCCAGCGAAGACGCCCGCCGCCTTGCGCGCAAGCGGCTTCCTTGGATGGTTTTTGACTATATCGACGGTGCCGCAGGCACCGAAACAGGGGCCGCGCGTAACCGTGCGGCCTTTGACAATCTGGAACTGCGCCCGCGCATCCTGCGCGATGTCAGCGACCGCTCGCTGTCCGTGCCTCTCTGGGACAAACCGACCAAAGCCCCCTTCGGCATCAGTCCGATGGGCATGTGCAACCTGTCCGGCCCCGGTGCCGACATGATGCTGGCGCGATTGGCCGCCCGCGAAAACGTGCCTTTGGGTGTGTCGACCGTGGCCTCGACCGCGATGGAGCCCCTGATTGAGGCGGCTGAAGGCAACGCATGGTTCCAGCTCTACTTTAGCGGCGATGGCACCGGCACCTTCAAGCTGGTCGAACGTGCCAAGGCTGCGGGCTATGAAACTATCGTGCTGACGGTGGATGTGGCCGAGGTGGGCCGCCGCCCGCGCGAATTGCGCCATGGCTTTACCATGCCGTTCAAGATCGGCCCCAAACAGTTCATCGACTTTGCCCTACACCCGCGCTGGTCGCTGACCTCGCTTTATGCAGGCAAACCACAGATGGCGAATTTTGAGATGGACGGCTATGATTTCGACCGCACCGAAAGCCGTGCGCGTGCCGATTGGGACACGCTGACCCGTTTGCGGGACATGTGGCCGGGCAAACTGGTGGTGAAAGGCGTTCTTGATGCCGAAGACGCGACAGCGCTCAAAACCGCAGGCGTCGATGCTATTCAGGTGTCGAGCCACGGATCCCGCCAGCTCGACAGCGCGCCACCACCCATCTTGGAACTCGCAAAAATCCGTGAGGCGCTTGGCCCTGATTACCCGCTCTTTTACGACACAGGCCTGCGCAGCGGCGAAGACGTGGTCAAAGCCTACGCCCAAGGTGCGAACTTCACCTTCTTTGGTCGCGTCCTGCAATTCGCTATTGCGGCAGGCGGCGAACAAGGGCTGCGCGAACTTTGGAACGTCCTCAAGAACGAAACCTGCATAACGCTGGCCCAGATTGGAAAGCGCTCGCTGATCGAAGACGACACAGCAAATCACTGACTAAGCCGCAAGAGCGCCGTCCGTCCCAAGCCCGTCAAACGCCACCCATTTGAGGCCACCATCATAACGCTGCGACATCGCGCCGTTCTGGTCAAGCGTGAACAAATGAAGCCAGCTGTTGTCAAACAGCGCGCGCACATTCGGGTGCTTCTCAAGGATCGCCGTGATCGCCTCGGCTGGCGCTTCGACACAAACCGAAAGCCGCAGCGGATCATGGGCGTAGCCTTCGCCATCATGGACCGATTGCCACGGCAAGCCGCCGCGCAACACGCCACCGTTGCCCTCGACCACGCCCACACCGCCGGTAACATTGTGCAAAAGCTTGTTGCCCGCGCCAAAGACGTCAGGTGCCACAACAGACCCGTAATATTGCAGGCTGATCCAGCTTGCGACGACGACAGGGGCCGTCAGGATCAGTTCGAGCACACCGAAACCTTCGTCCTTTTGCCAGTCATAATCATGCAGGAACGCACGCCCCGCCAGCCCTTTACCTTTGGTCCGTGACCGCGGTGCCGCGATAAAGGCCTTGCAACCTGCCAGCGCCCATTCGGGCCGCGTTTCCGACCAGTCGCGGCTCCGCTTGGCCACGTCATCGCCATTGGCCGCACGCGGCAGGCGCAACGCACGTTCTGTCCGCGCAAGCTTGCCCGCCGAGGCCAGCCAATCCTGCGCTTTTGCAAGGTGGTGCAC
>CAYZKE010000288.1:0-4986 GCA_964478505.1 uncultured Loktanella sp. | reverse complement strand
GCGTAAATGCCGCCACGCGCCAAAAGCGTTTCGTGGTCGCCCTGATCAACAACGCTTCCGTGGTCCATCACCACGATAGAATCCGCATTGCGGATCGTCGACAGCCTATGCGCGATGACCAAGGTTGTGCGCCCTGTCGAAAGCTTTTCAAGCGCTTGCTGCACGATTGCTTCGGATTTTGTATCAAGTGCGCTTGTCGCCTCGTCCAGCAACAAGATCGGGGTATCACGCAAGAGCGCGCGGGCAATGGCCACACGCTGCCGTTGACCACCCGAAAGATTTGATCCTCGTGGTCCGGCGGGGCTATCAAGCCCGTTGGGCAATGATGGCAGGAAGTCACTGACGTGGGCTGCATCAAGAACGGATTTCAAATGCGCCTCGTCCACGTCTTCGCGGCCTAGCAGGATGTTATCGCGCAGCGTTTCGTCAAAAAGCGCGGCATCTTGCGTCACAACCGAAAACAGGCTGCGCAGGTCGGCCAGATCATAGTCGGCGATCGGAACACCTGCGACCATCGCGGCCCCCTCGCGTGGTTCGACCAGACGGGTCAGCACATTGAAGACGGTGCTTTTGCCGGCCCCGGATGCGCCGACAAGTGCGGTGGTTTTGCCTGCTTCAGCGGTAAAGCTGGCCCCGCGCAAGACAGGCAGATCACCATAGTTCATGGAGACATTGTCCAAAGCGACCGTCGGAGCGCTGTGAGGAACCGTTTTGGCTAGGGCCGGTGACAGGATCGTCGGCTGCAAGTTCAGCACGTATTGCAGGCGCTCAACACTCGCTGCGGCCATCTGCCATTGCCCGCTCATCAGGCCAAGGCGGCGCAACGGATCGAAGGCCAGCGACATGGCCGTAAAGAACGCCATGAATTCGCCGTTGGTCTTTTCGCCTGCGATAATCTCGGACCCGCCATAAAGCAAAACGGCCAGAAACCCGATTCCTGTCATGATATCAATCAATGCAGGCACCGCAGCTTGGCCCGCTGTCGTGCGCATACTTGCCGTAACACCCTGCTGGATCAGTGCATCATACCGTTTTGCCTGATAGGTTTCGAGGGCATTGAGTTTGATCGGGTTGATGCCATGAAACACCTCATCCAGGCGGGTCGAGACATTACCTGCAATTTCGCGTGCACTGCGTGAACGGCGACGAATATAGGCCTGCACAAGAATGGATGGCAGGATCAAAAGCGGGATGCCGACGATGGCAATCAAGGTCCATTTCCAGTCGATCCAGATCGCGACAGCAAGCAGACCGATCAATGACACCAGATCGCGCGCGACAGCCGTCAGCAAACTGCTCCAGACCGAGTTAATGACAGATACGTCGCCTTGCACGCGTTCGATCAATTGCCCGGGCGGGTGAATTTGAAAAAAGCCGCTGTCGAGCGACATCATGTGCCGCAGCAAATGTTTGCGCATGGCAGCTGACGCGAGTTCTTTGATCCATTGCATCAAGATGCGCTGGCAAGAGGATGTGAGCGCGCGGACGAAAAAGATCGTCATGATCCCGAAGCCGACAAAGTAGAGCGCGTTCCGGTCGCCTTGTGCGAAGACATCGTCAAACATTGGTTGGATCATGCGGCTGATCAGTGCCAGCATTGAGCCTTCGACCATCATCAGGACAACGGCCGCTGCCAGCAGCCATTTATGTTTGCGCAAATAATCGCGCCAGAGCCAATGAAAAAGTTTGGTGGCAGACTGCTGCTTCTCGGAGCCGGATTTTGGGGTGGGAGGGGGCATCACGGGCCTTTTGCGAACTCTGCTGTGTCTCGTCTACGCGCAAATGGGGCTATAGAGCAAGCAAGGCAAGGTTGACGTTGCACTGCGCTGTATTAAGGTCCCGCTCAGTAATTAAGAAAGCCCCCGAACATGTCGCTATCCCAAGGTCGTGCTTATCTGGCCATCCCCGGTCCGTCCGTCATTCCTGATAAAGTCCTGCGCGCAATGCACCGCGCGTCGCCCAATATCTACGAGGGTGAATTGCATGAGTTGACCGCCAGTCTCGTGCCCGATCTCAAAGAGATCGCGATGACAGACAGCAACGTGGCGATCTACATCGGCAATGGCCACGCCGCTTGGGAAGCGGCCCTTGCCAATACGATCTCGGCTGGCGACACCGTTCTGGTGCTGGCGACAGGGCGTTTTTGCATCGGTTGGGGGGAGATGGCCGCGGGACTGGGCGCAAAGGTCGAGACCATCGACTATGGCGCGCAATCACCGATTGGCCTTGCACAGGTAGAAGAGGTTTTGGCCAACGACAAAGAAGGCCGGATCAAGGCAGTTCTCGCAGTGCATGTTGATACCTCTACCAGCGTCAAAAACGATATTGCGTCCCTGCGGGATGTCATGGACCGCGTTGGGCATCCAGCGCTGCTGATGGCAGATTGTATCGCATCGTTAGGATGTGACCGGTTTGAAATGGACGCATGGGGCGTGGATGTCATGGTGGCAGGGTGCCAAAAAGGCCTGATGACGCCTGCGGGTATCAGCTTTGTCTGGTTCAACGCCAAAGCCGATGCGGCCCGTGGTGACCGCGTCACGACCTACTGGGACTGGCGGCCCCGCACGAACCCAGAGTTCTACTTTCAGTACTTCGACGGCACTGCCCCGACGCACCATCTTTATGGCCTGCGCACTGCGCTCGACATGATCAGGGCGGAGGGTTTGGACAATGTTTTCGCGCGGCATGAAAAGCTCGCGCAAGTCATCTGGACAGCCTTTGACCATTGGGCGACCGAAGGGCCAATGCACCTGAATATCGCTGATCCTGCACATCGGTCACATGCGGTGACATCCGTCAGTATCGGTTCACCCCATGGGGATGCGCTGCGCCACTGGTGTGAACATAAATGTGGTCTGACGCTGGGGATCGGTCTGGGGCGGTCGCCGGCTGATGCTTATTTCCGGGTGGGGCACATGGGGCATGTGAATGCCCATATGATCATGGGCGCGCTCGGCACGATCGAGGCGGGGTTGAATGCATTGAACATTCCACATGGGCAAGGTGCCTTGACTGCTGCCGCAAAGGGCATTGCGGCCCGCGCCTAGCCGTTCTTGATACGGTCAATCCATTTGACGAACTGAAGAAGGGCGTAGGCGGTGGCGGCGACCCAAAGGTACCCCACGGCTGCCGCGATCACCCAAAAGCCCATGAACAAAAAAACCCAAAGCGTTCCGAGAAACGCATCGGTATAGTCTTCTACGGCTTGCACAGGGCGACGATGCGACATGATTAATCCTTCTGCGGTTGCGGAAGGATAATCAGCCCAAAATAAAAATCACCTTAATTTTTCGTGTGCTTGCGCCAGCGCCTTTGGGAGGGCCTGCGCAAAGGCGTCGAGCTGTGCTTCAGTGCCACAACTGACACGGATGCAACGATCTTGTGGGGAGACAAAGGGCATTCTCACAAAGATGCTCTCTGCGACAAGGGCGGCCAGAACGGCGCGGGCAAAATTGCCGCCGCGTCCACAGTCAATCGTGACGAAATTGGTGGCTGAGGGCAGCGGATGCAAACCGTGCTCTTGCGCAATCGCGCCAATACTGTCGCGGGCTTTTGCAACTTCTTTCCGGACGTGGGAGAGCCAACCGGTATCTTGCAATGCGGCCAATGCGCCTTCCTGACTGATCCGGCACATGCCGAAATGGTTGCGGACCTTGTTGAAACCGCTGATCATCTCTGACGACCCGATCGCATAGCCGACACGCGCACCGGCCATACCATGCGCTTTCGAGAAAGTGCGCATGCGGATGACGTTTGTCGCGTTTGGGTCAATCGCAGGCGCGGTACCATCCGGGGCGAGGTCAATATAGGCTTCGTCCAGAACCAGCATACATCCGGACGGCAGGCGGTTGATCATATGCTGGATCACCTCTGCCTTGTGCCAACTGCCCATCGGATTGTCGGGATTGGCAATGTAGATCAGTTTCGCCGATACTTCGGTTGCCTTGGTAATCAGCGCGTCGGGATCTTCATGATCGCCGTTGTAATGCACCGTATGCAGCGTTCCGCCGAAACCCGCGACATGGTAATTGAAGGTTGGATAGGCCCCTGCCGAGGTGACGACGGCGTCGCCTGCGCCAACATAGAGGCGGACCAGAAGCCCCAGGAGCGCATCAATGCCTTCGCCGACCATGATGTTCTCAGGCTCAATTCCGTGATACGCGGCTAGCGCGTGGCGCAGGTTATGGCTTTCGGGATCGCCATACATCCATGCTTCGCCTGCGGCCTTTTGCATGGCTGCGATGGCCTTTGGCGAGGGGCCAAAGGCGCTCTCGTTGGCACCGAGGCGCGCTGTAAATGCGCGGCCCATCTGGCGTTCTTGCGCTTCGGGTCCGACGAACGGGACCGAGGCAGGCAGGCTTTCGGCGAGGGGGGTAAGGGCGGGTTTTGTCATGGGGTCAGATAAGCCTGTGCTTGAATTCTGTGCAACTGTTCTTATGTGCGGACGGTTCTCATTAAGGGGGAGTGTCGCATGAAACTGAATAGACGCGGATTTTTGGTCAGTTCGGGCGCGGCACTTGCGGTACGGTCTATGCCGCAGGTGGCGACCAAGACGGGTGGGCGGCGCATTTTGACTCTAGTCTATGATAAAGCCCTGGGGATGATGCGCGCGGTCGAGCGTGTCGTGCCCTGAGGATTGCCTCCGGCGGAAGTTTGAAGAGACATGGAAAGTCAGGGGGCAGTGACACGACCGCCCCCTTTTTGACCTAGCCGATCTCTTGTAGGCGCGCGATGGCGGCCTTGAGTTGCGCCTCTTCGTTTTCGCGCAGGGCGAGGTTCGCTTTCGCTTCGGCCACAACCTCATCGGGAGCGGATTCGACGAATTTGGGGTTGTTGAGACGCCCGCGCAGGCCGCCCAGTTCCTTGCCCAGCTTCTGCATCGTTTTTTCAAGACGCGCGATTTCCTCGGCCACGTCGATCAGATCGGCGAGGGGAATGCCAAAGGTGCCGCCTTCCATTGGAATCGTGACGCAGCCTTTGGGGAAG
>CAYZKE010000287.1:0-4992 GCA_964478505.1 uncultured Loktanella sp. | reverse complement strand
AACGCGCCCATCGCATGTTGCGCGTCCGCCTCGGGCAGGGGCGTGTGATAGCCTGCGGGATTGCGGAAGAACGCTGTGAGCCGTTCAAGCATGGCTGTTCCTTATCCGTGGCTGTCCTTGAAGGCCTCTTTGGCCTCGGAGCTTGCTTCGGTCTGATAGTTCGCTTTCCATTCGGCCATCGTCATCCCGTAGAAGGCTTCGCGGCCTTCGTCCTTGGTCATGGGGATTCCGCGTTCGTTGGCTGCTTCCTGATACCAGCGCGCCAGACAATTCCTGCAGAAACCTGCCAAATTCATCATGTCGATGTTTTGCGCGTCGGTGCGGTCCTCCATCAGGTGCTTTTGCAACCTGCGAAAGGCGGCAGCTTCGATCTCGATACGGGTCTGGTCGTCCATGGTCTTGTCCTCTCACAGGCCTGATTGAGCCAATACTTGTGTTAATATAGGGGCGAGCCGGTTTGCCCAAAGGGTTTGTCCCGCTTCATCCGCGATCAGGTCCTGACGTAACTCAATCAACACATTCGGGCGGCCATGCTGCAAGGCATGCCTGTCTACGGCATCTCCGGGCAGGTGGCCAGCATAGGGCTGGTTGTCACCTGTACACCACCCTGCCGCGCGGCAGGCAGCCATAAAGGGCGTCGCAAGCCGCGCGTCATCGGCATAAAGCACGCCAATCTCCCAAGGGCGCGGATGTCGCCCTTGCAAGCGCGGCGTGAAACTGTGCACAGCACAGATCACGGGATTATCAATCTTGTTGGCCAAATCCGCATAGGCCGCGTGGTAGGGCCGGTAGAGCCGCTGCAAGCGCTCTTCCTTTTCGGCGTCATCGGCGTTGCGGTTGCCCGGAATAATCGTGCCATCATAAAGGCGCATCATGATCGTGGGGTCATCCTCGCCCCTGTTGGGGTCGCACACCAGTCGTGAAAACCGTGACAGGATCGCAGGGCTGTCCAGCGCTTTGGCCAGTTTGCGTGTCACACCTGCCGCGCCGATATCATAGGCGATATGGCGCTGCATATCTGCCTCCGGCAGGCCCAGATCACCACCATGCACCCAATCTGGGACGGTATTTGTGGCGTGATCGCAGGCAATTAGCCAGCGTCCGGGGCGGTTCTCACCAATGATTTCGTAAGGGTCATGTGTCATAGCAGTGTCATTCCTTTGACACAGGATTTAGGCTAGTTGAAGCAGGAATGGAATTGCGCAATAAGGGCGCAACCCAATCTGTTACCGCTAACGGTAGCGATGCACGAAGGAATGACTATGAGACGCCACCGTAATGTGAAAATCGTCGCAACACTTGGCCCTGCTTCCAATGATTATGAGATGATCCGCGCCCTGCACGAGGCCGGTGCCGACGTGTTCCGCCTGAACATGTCGCACGGGGATCATGCCGAAATCAAAGCGCGCCATGCGATTATCCGGCAGGTGGAAAAGGACCTCGACAGTCCGATTTCAATTCTTGCGGATTTGCAGGGGCCTAAACTGCGGGTTGGTGTGTTCGCCAATGGCGAAGAAGAACTGGTGCCGGGTGCGGACTTCCGTCTTGATCTAGATGACGCAGAAGGCGACGTGCACCGCGTAAAGCTGCCGCACAAAGAAATTTTTGACGCGCTTGAACCGGGCGCGCATCTGCTGGTCAACGATGGTAAGATCAAACTGCGGGTGAAAGACTGCGGCGCGACCTTTGCCAATTGCGAAGTCATTGTTGGCGGCACCATTTCCAACCGCAAAGGCGTGAACGTCCCTGACGTGGTCTTGCCATTGGCCGCCTTGTCAGAGAAAGACCGCAAGGATCTGGAATTCGTCTGCGAACTTGGTGTGGACTGGCTGGCGCTGTCATTTGTCCAGCGCCCCGCAGACGTAGAAGAGGCGCGCGAGCTGGCCAAGGGTCGTGCAGCGATCCTGTCCAAGATTGAAAAGCCCAACGCGGTGAAGGTCTTTGACAGCATTCTGGCGGTCTCTGACGGGATCATGGTCGCACGTGGCGATCTGGGCGTCGAACTGCCCGTGCAGAACGTGCCTCCCATCCAGAAACAGTTAGTGCGCAAATGCCGTGCGGCGGCCAAGCCTGTGATCGTGGCGACGCAAATGCTCGAATCCATGATCGACAGCCCGATGCCGACACGTGCCGAGGTGTCGGACGTGGCCACGGCGATCTATGAGGGGGCCGATGCGATCATGTTGTCGGCGGAATCTGCGGCGGGTTCTTACCCGATCGAAGCCGTCACCACGATGAGCAACGTCGCAGCCGAGGTCGAAGCTGATCCGACTTACACCGAAATCATTGAGGCGTCGCGCAAATCCGAAGGCAAGACAGTGGCTGACGGGATCGTGTCCGCGGCCCGAGAGATTGCTGAGACAACCGATGTCAAAGCGATCTGCTGTTTCTCGCAATCAGGGCGCACGGCGCTTCTGGTGTCGCGCGAACGCCCGCGTGTGCCAATTATTGCCTTGACCAATCACATCACAACCGCGCGGCGTCTCTGCCTGTCGTGGGGCACGAACTGTGTGCTTTCCGGTCATGTGGACCGCTTTAAGGACGCGGTGATTGCCGCGGTCCGTGCTGCAAAGGCCCAGAACCTTGCGGGTGAGGACGATATGATCGTCGTCACCGCAGGTGTGCCCTTCAATACCCCGGGGTCTACAAATATCCTGCGCGTTGCCCCTTGTGCTGAGCGTTTGATTTACGCAGTAGAACAAGAGTAACATTGCGTATCAATATCGGTAGGGCACCATGGATTATGATCTTATCTTTGTGATCGGTTTAACGATGGTTGCCTTTGCGATCCCGTCTGCTGTCAGCGCCTATTCCGACTGGCGCTGGCCCAAGACGGCCCTTGCGTTACTGGTATTGGGGGCGGGAAGCATGGCCTATGCTGTGCAGGAAAACCCTGGGGTCTATGCACTTGATACGATCGATGATGTGATCGTCCGTGTCGTGGCGACAGTGATCGGCAGCTGAAGCCACGCTTTGCCTTGCGCCACAGGCCAAAACGCGAAACACCTCTTGCAATAACCCGACCCCTGTCGTATCAGCCGCGCCTGAGCCCGCGCGTCCGGCCAAGATGGCATGCCGAGTCGCGCGATTAGACCGAACCTTTGAAGGAGACGGAAATGCCGAAGATGAAAACGAAATCGAGCTGCAAAAAGCGGTTCAAAGTGACGGCTTCTGGCCGTGTTGTGGCGGGCCAGGCTGGCAAGCGTCACGGCATGATCAAGCGCACGAACAAATTCCTCCGTAACGCTCGTGGGACAACCACATTGAGCAAGCAAGACGAGGGTATCATCAAGCCGATGATGCCTTACGCACGTTAATTAGAGGGAATTGAGATATGCGCGTTAAAGGTGGAACCGTCACGCACCGTCGTCACAAAAAAGTACTCGACGCTGCCAAAGGTTATTATGATCGCCGCTCCAAGACCTTCAAGGTCGCGGCACAAGCGGTCGACAAAGCCAACCAATATGCAACCCGTGACCGCCACAACCGCAAGCGCAACTTCCGCGCTCTGTGGATCCAGCGGATCAACGCAGGTGTGCGTTCGGTTGATGAGACACTGAACTATTCCAAGTTCATCAATGGTCTGACACTGGCCGGCATCGAAGTGGACCGTAAGGTTCTTGCTGATCTGGCCGTGAACGAGCCTGAGGCATTTGCCGCTGTTGTTGGCAAAGCCAAGGATGCGCTGGCTGCCTAAGCCCCGCACCTGACATGAAAAGAAAGGCCGCACAGGAAACTGGGCGGCCTTTTGCGTTTGGGAGGTTGGCGGATCATGTGAATGAGTCTGCAATACCACGGGCGCGCAGGCTGCCCAAGTTCAGGCCATCCAATTGTCTTTTTGCGGAGCGAACCGGACTGTCACCGATGCGCAGGCCGTATGCCAGAAACTCTCAAACCTCATCGGGGCTTGCCAGTTTAACAAGCCGGCGTCGCAGTGCGGCAAAGCAGGCCGGGTCAAAGGCAGCGTCAACATCAGCGGCCATGATTTCCAGCGCTTTCGCGATCGGCATTGCGGCCCTGTAGGGCCTGTCCGCAGTGAGCGCATCAAAAACATCCGCAACGGCGAGCATGCGGGGGCCTCAAGACAGAGACTTTACCCCCTAGTCCCTCAGGATAGCCTTTCCCATCCATAGGTTCATGGTGGCCCCGGCGGCTGACCTTCCGTCATATCCAGCGCATAGCTCATCGCACCAAAAAGCGAACCCGCTCGCAAGGCGCGTGGTGACGGGTGCGGACATGCTGCCGCGTAGAGGCTTTCAGCGGCAATGACGGGGACTGCGGAGTGAATAAACATACACGCGTCCTACGACAGCAAAGTTAAGAGGGGCTTAGGTGTCGCGTGATGGGAGGCCGTTTAATCGCTGGCCTCAACCGATCGTGCTTCTGTTTGCAAGGTCACAATTTGAGGCAAATTTTCAATATTCTGTCTTAATTGGAACAAAGCCTCAGGTGATTAGCGAACGAATTGAAAAGCCGTGTGCCGCGCTGTGTGAGTATCTCGTGCGTGTTTAGAAGGAATAATCCATTGTTCGATGTATTCGGGAGCAAAATGTTTCTGTCGCAGTGCGCCCAAACCCAAAAACCGACAGGTCCTCGCGCGTTTTTCAAGAAATTCCAGCAAGATGAGAATGGCACGGCCACTGTTGATTTTGTGGTCATCACAGCGATCGCCGCTATTCTTGGAATTGGCGCGTCTCAGGCCACCTTGAACGGGACCAGAGCTTTCGCGACGGACATGGCAGCGGCCTTGGGGAACACACAACCGCCTTCTATGGGTGGTGCGGGCAATGGCGGCAACGGCGGCGGCGGTGGTGGAAACGGCGACGGCAATGGCGGCAACGGCAACGGCGGCGCTGGAAACGGCGACGGCAGCGGCGGAAACGGCAACGGCGGAAACGGTGGTTCCGGCAGCGGCAGTGGCAACAGCGGCAACGGTAATAGCGGCAATGGTAATAATGGGAACGGGAACGGTAATAACGGGAACGGGAACGG
>CAYZKE010000286.1:0-5007 GCA_964478505.1 uncultured Loktanella sp. | reverse complement strand
CGGGTGGTTTTCATGATGGGCCCCTTGTGGCTGAACAGCGTTACCTGACCGATAGGGGGCTGCGTGCCCGGTTGCAAATATGTTAGCGCAACCGGGCAGGATGTTATCGCAAACAGTTAGCCAAGTGCGGCCACGCCGGGCAATTCCTTGCCTTCCATCCATTCCAGAAAGGCACCACCGGCGGTGGAAATATAGGTGAAATCATCCGCAGCCCCCGCCTGATTCAGTGCCGCCACGGTATCACCGCCACCGGCCACCGAGATCAGCTTGCCTGCCTTGGAGAGTTCCGCCGCCTTCGCCGCCGCTGCGTTGGTTGCCGCATCGAAGGGGGCAATTTCAAACGCCCCCAAAGGCCCGTTCCAGACGAGTGTCTTCGCCTTTTCGAGAACCTCGGAAATATAGGCGACTGTCGCAGGCCCCGCATCAAGGATCATCGCGTCTGCCGGACAGGCATCAGGGGCCAGCGTTTCATTTGCGGCACCCGCTTTAAATTCGCGCGCCACCACAATGTCACGCGGCAGGATGATCTCGCAGCCCGCCGCCTCTGCCTTGGCCAGAATATCGCGCGCGGTGTCGGCCAGATCATGTTCGCAAAGGGATTTGCCCACATTGATGCCTTGCGCGGCCAGAAAGGTATTCGCCATCCCGCCGCCGATCACCAGATGATCGACCTTGCCCACCAGATTGCCCAGCAGGTCAAGTTTCGTCGATACTTTCGCGCCGCCAACCATAGCGACAACAGGGCGTTCTGGGGTGCCAAGCGCCTTTTCCAATGCGCCCAGTTCCTCGGCCATCAAACGGCCCGCGCAAGACGGCAAGAGCCGCGCGATCGCCTCGGTGCTGGCATGGGCGCGGTGGGCTGCGGAAAACGCATCGTTGACGTAGATATCACCAAGGCTTGCCAGACGTTTGGCAAAGTCTGCGCCGTTCTTTTCCTCGCCGGGGTTAAAGCGCAGGTTTTCCAAGAGCAGAACCTCATCATCCTCCATCTCGGCCACGGCATCTGCATAGTCTGAATTGACCCATGTCACCGGCAGGCCCAGGACATCGGCGACCGCAGGGGCGATGTGTTCCAACGACATCTCGGGCACGACCTGGCCTTTCGGGCGGCCGAAATGTGCCATCAGGATGACCTTGCCGCCTTTTTCTTGAATATCATCAACTGTGGGAATGATCCGCTCAATGCGGGTCGTGTCGGTCACGACGCCATTCTCGACTGGCACGTTGATATCCACACGCACCAAGGCGCGTTTGCCCGCAAAATCCATGTCGTCAAGTGTCTTCCAAGCCATCTTCATGCTCCTGTGCGTCAGAGGTTTCGCACTGGTGTTGCGGCAATCTCGCGCCCGCGTCAACCAGACCCGCTTGGCAATCGTCGCAAGGGATCATATGTCAGGTCCGAACAAAAGTTTAAGGAGCGCCCCATGGCCGAGATCAAAGACCCCGAAAACACGATCATTATGACACTCAAAGGCGGCGATGTGATTATCCAGCTGCTGCCGGATGTGGCCCCCGCCCACACCGCCCGCATGAAAGAGCTGGCGCGGGCCGGCAAATATGACAACGTTTGTTTTCACCGGGTCATCGACGGTTTCATGGCGCAGACAGGCGACGTGGCCAATGGCAATATGGAAGACAATTTCAACATCGGCCGCGCAGGCACTGGTGGCTCCGACCTTCCTGACCTGCCTGCCGAATTTTCCAAGATCCCGCATGCGCGCGGATCACTGGGTGCGGCGCGCTCGGCAAACCCGAACTCGGCCAACAGCCAGTTCTTCATCAACTTCAAGGATAACGACTTCCTGAACGGCCAGTATACCGTTTACGGGCAGGTCATCGCAGGGATGGAGCACGTCGATGCTATCGTCCGCGGCGAACCGCCGATGAACCCTGACCGCATGATCAGCGTCAAGGTCGCCGCCGATGTTTAAATACGCTGCTGCATTTGCTGTGTTGGCCACCCCTGCGCTCAGCGCAGGCTTGGAAATCGACATTGCGGGCGAAGCCAATGGCACGATTGTCATCGACCTCTTCGAGGACACAGCGCCACTGCATGTGGCCCAGATCACTGCCATTGCCGAAGCGGGCAGCTATGACGGCGTGGTCTTTCACCGCGTGATCGACGGGTTCATGGCGCAAACGGGTGACGTGGAAAACGGCGTGATGGGCATGGACCTGTCGCGTGCTGGGACTGGCGGCTCTGAATTCGCGGATATTCCTGCCGAATTCTCGGACATACCCTTTGAACGCGGGGTCGTGGGCATGGCCCGCGCGCAAAGCCCCAACTCGGCCAACAGCCAGTTCTTCATCATGTTCGAGCCGGGCTATTTTCTGAACGGGCAATATACCGTTGTGGGCGAAGTTACCGAAGGCATGGAGCTTGTTGACCAGATCAAGCGCGGCACCGGTGCCAATGGTGCCGTGATCGGCCAGCCCGATATGATGGCCGCCGTGCGCGTGACCGAGTAACGAAATAGGCCTAGCCTCCTCACAACTCCGCGAGGGGGCTAGGCGCAAACTACACAATCGGACACCCTGCGGGCAACTGTCAGGAGAGACCGATGCGCATTTTCCCTACGTTTCTAGCATTCTGCACTGCTGCGACCATGTCTGCGGCGAGCCCGGAATTCTGGGCCTTTGAATGGCCCAACACCGATTTTGAAACGACAAGCGTCGAAAGCTGGGTCGAGGTTATCTCGGGCGGTCCGCCGAAAGACGGTATTCCGGCACTCGATAATCCTGCGTTCGTCACTGTCGCCGACAAAGCGGGTTTGACACCACGCGAACCGGTCATCACCCTTGAGATTAAAGGCGAGACGCCGCGCGCCTATCCGATCCGCTATCTGACATGGCACGAGATCGTTAACGACGTGGTCGGCGACATGCCTGTCGCTGTCACCTTTTGTCCCTTGTGTAATTCCGGCATCACCTTTGACCGGCGCACCGCAAACCGAACGCTCAGCTTCGGCGTGTCGGGCAAGCTGCGCAATTCCGATATGATCATGTATGACCGCGAAACAGAAAGCTGGTGGCAACAGGCCACGGGCGAGGCGATTGTAGGTGAGCTGACTGGTGCAGACCTGATCAGTCTGCCCAGCTGGATGGAAAGCTGGGAAACTTTTGCAAGCCGCAATCCCGAAGGCCTAGTGATGGAAGAGCCCGCGTTTAACCGCAACTACGGGGCCAACCCCTATGTGCGCTATGACAGCTCTCATCGCCCGTTACTCTATTCCGGTGAAATGCCACCCCATGACATCCCCGCGCTCGCGCGTGTCGTGCGCGTCGGTGATCGGGCGTGGCCACTGACCCGGCTGGCAGAGGCGGGGACCCTGAGCGAAGCGGGGGTGACCCTGTCGTGGACAGCGGGGCAGGCCTCGGCGCTGGACAGTGCCGACATCAGCGCAGGTCGGGACGTGGGCAATGTGCGGGTGCGCGACGACGCGGGCAATGACCTGCCGCATGATGTGCTGTTTGCTTTTGCGTTCCACGCCTTCTGGCCCGAGGGGACGTGGATGATCGGCAACTAGCCTTGTGCCGGTCTGTGCGGTTGCTGCCTCCGGCGGAAGTTTGAAGGGACATGGAAAGTCCAAGGGTTTCGCTTGACAACGGGTGTCTGCGCGCTTGATCTGCGCGGATGGAAAAGAAATCCCAGATTGATCTGTTCGGTGCTGTGGCACTCACAAGTTTTGCGCTTTTGCTGGCCTTTAACCAGGTGGTCATCAAAGTCACAAACGGCGGGTTGCAGCCTGTGTTCTTTGCAGGGCTGCGTTCGGCAGGGGCAGTTGTCTGTATCTGGCTCTGGCTGCGCTGGCGCGGCATTCCCTTGCGTCTTGAAAAGGGCACGCGGGCTGCGGGCTTTGCTGTCGGTTGCGTCTTTGCTTTCGAGTTTCTGTGTCTCTTTGTGGCCCTAGATCTGACGGCGGTCAGCCGCGCTTCTGTGATCTTCTATTCCATGCCTGTCTGGCTTGCGATCATGGCGCATTTCATCATGCCGGATGACAAGATCACGCCGCTCAAAGCGGTTGGCCTCGGGCTCGCCCTTGCGGGGGTGGCGGTGGCGATCCTGACCCGTGATGATGGTGTGGGCAGTTTCTGGGGCGATCTGGCGGCTTTGGGTTGGGCCGTCACCGCGATGATCGCCAAAGCCTCATCGCTGTCGCGGGTGCGCCCTGAAATCCAGTTGATGTGGCAGGTTGGGGTGTCAGCGCCGCTTTTGTTGTTTGCCGCACTCTTTTTCGGTCCCTTGATCCGCGACATCGCGCCCATCCATATCGCGGGTCTGGCGTTCCAGATCGTCGTCGTCGTCAGCGCGGGATTTATCTTCTGGCTTTGGCTTTTGTCGATTTATCCGGCCTCCGGTGTGGCCTCTTTCAGCTTTCTGTCACCGGTGCTGACGGTGGCACTTGGTTGGTTATTGTTGGGCGAAGAGGTGGGGCCAAACCTGATCATGGCCCTGATCCTCGTCGCTATCGGTATCCTGATGGTGAACCGGCCTAAGTCCCGCAGAAGGTCCGCGTAACCATTTCGTCCTTGCTGGGCGCGCGCGCGAACTGGGCGGTCGTTTCGGTCAGCGGCGAGTAGGGCGCTGTGACTGCCGCCAGAAGCGCGTGAAACGGTGCGTAATCGCCTGTGCGGCCTGCCTGAATGACCTCTTCTACGCGATGGTTGCGCGGAATGATCTGGGGGTTGGCATGCGCCATGATTGGCGCTGCATTATCTGCTTTGCGCGTGTGCCAGCGCAGCGACCACGCATCAAAGGCCGCGCGATCCATGAACTGATCGCGGGCGTTTGCTTCGGCCAGATTGGCGAAAGTGTTGGTAAAATCCGCTCCATCCTTCGCCATCAGATCAAGCAGGTCAGTGATCAGCGCGCGATCTTCTTCGACCGGATTGATGATCCCCAGTTTGGCACCAAAGACCGACAGCCACGCGTCTTCATAGAGCGCAGGCATACGGTGGACGGCGGCCGTGAAGTCTTCAATTGCGGCATCCCGGTCCGGCATCAGC